>JAPOPJ010000020.1 GCA_026712925.1 Nitrososphaerota archaeon | reverse complement strand
GGTTTCAAACGTGTCAATATTTTTTGTATTTACTTTTAGGTTGCGTTTTTTGAACTCTTTGACCATATCATCATAGCGTTTTTTTGATAGTTCGTATGCTGTAAGATTATACTCTTTGCCTTTTTCCAAAAATCCAGTGTCAGACATACGATTGAAAAACTCACCTTTACCCGCAAATGGATCTAAAATCTCAACATCTTTATCATGCATGTCTTTACCAAATTCAGTTTTTGCAATATGCTTGATACTGTTTGCAACAAAATCGATTAGTTCGTCTGGTGTTGCAACGTAGGTTTTATCAATTACCTTATCCATCTTATCCGTTTTGTCCGTTTTGTCGCTCATTTTAAGACCTCCGCATTAATTGTGCTTTTCTCTTGTTGATGGTGTGACATGACTTGCAGGTTTTCATGTAATGGCCATAAGCCGACACGGTAAAGTTTGCAGGTGATTTCCACTCCAGACATGACTTGCATCTCTTGTGTCTGACGTTCCGATTAGATTCGGCACCATCGCCGTAAGTCATAATATATCCCCCGTTAATTCACAGCGTATGCATTTTTTGGACCATTCAATGCGGCCATCTTTATTGCAGAATTGCCGAAACAGTGAATCAGATATTACCTTTTTGCATGATGTACATTTTTGAGTCGTGATAGCGATTGTCTTACCGTCTGGGCCTTTTTCGAATCTAGTCATGCCTGCAACTCCATATCAAAAAGATACAAACCTAGTGATATCAAACCAAATATGAGGACAAAACATAACGCAATAATACCGACAAGCAATGTCAGGAGGATTAAATCGATATGGTCATGGAAGCCGGGTTCCTTGTCGTAAAATTTCACACTTTGAATTATCGCAAATCCAATTAGCCAGAATGAACCTAGTATCGCACAAATCAAGATTATAGTGTTGATCATTTGTCTAACTCCTTTTCGAGGTCATCAAGTCTCTTTGCTTCTTTTTTAATATCAAGGTGTCTGCTTGCGTTGATTTGGGCGTTGAGTGTATCTCTGAGTATGCGTTCTGATTTGATTTGGTTTTCAAGTTTTGATAAAAATAAGTGGGCGTCCTCTAATGCACTATCTATAAGATTGTCACCACGCAAATATTTTAAACTGGTCACTTCGCTAATCACTTCCTTAATCCAGAAATTCACGTCATCGCTTTTATCATTCATTTGCCATAACCTCGCTCTTTGGCATCTTTTAGCCAGTGTTCGATTTCCATGTGCCAGTGGCAAAACTTGCAAACAACAAACATGAGTGATTTATCTATTATAATGCCAAAGTCGCAAAAGCCACACTGCCCACAGCGTACGGGTTTTCTGTTCATTCTTTTGTCTCCTTTGACTCCTTTCTTTCTGGTGCCTTTTTTATCTTGACGTATAGTTTTCCGTCTTTGACAAATATTGTTATTGCCCTATACCCGCCTTTTTTGATAGTCGCAAAATCGCCTGGATCAAAATATCCATTATCACATCTAATATCAATATCACCATAAGAGTTAGAAAACCATTCTGTGCCGTCCGTGAATAAATCGTTTCGTGTGAGACCCAGCGTGCTCATGCTTCTAACTCCTCCCAAGTACGATATTTTTCATGGTCGTTATTACTGCAACCCTCCAACATTAGTGCTTCATGATCATCTTTTGAAACAGAAAACGAATCGACTAGATACATATCGTCTAATCTTGTATGCTGTAAACGGGTATAGAGAAATTCCAAATCAGACACAAGCTCAATCGCTATCTGCAAACGGGCAATGTCCTGCCTGATATTATTTAGATGATAGTCTATCTCTATGGCCAGTTTGAATTTATCCTCAGCATAATTTCTATACCTAAATTGTGTTGACGTGTAGGTTAGACGGTAAAGGAATTTTCTGTCTTTGAGTAATTGTTTTAGATAGGCTATTAGATTCATGATTATTCTTTTGCCTCCGATTCGTTCTCATCATGCATGTTCTCATCAGTGAATAAATTACGATAATCCTCGTGGCTTATGGTGACAGGTTTTGGCGGGGCTCTCATGATCATATCGTTCATATTACAATATGATTCAGATTGTCGTTTGAGCAAATCGACAACTTTCTCTAATGCTATGATGTCATCACGCCACATGGTGACCATGATATTATTATACACCAACTCCTCAAGTTGTTCTGGCGTGACATCTAGACTTTCCGTGTATTCTCTTTTGAGTTTTTGCTGTTCATTTTCATAATTGTACCGTGTACGATACAAGATATTATTCAGTCTCACTATTACGTTCATTCGCAGGCCTCCATTATTTTCTGACAGATGGCTTTGGTTTTCGCTTTGTTGCGTTTTGTCACTATGCCGTTTTTCTTGTTATACTCTGATCTGTGATGTAGCACCCTCTGGCACGATTTACAGTTAGATTGTAAACCGTTGAGTTTCTGATAATTTTTATTGAATTGATCAGCAGGTTTTGTTTCGTTGCATATTGTGCAGGTCGCATGGGTTGCCTTTTTGACTTTAGCCATTAGATGAGCTCATCTCCTTTTTTGATTATTGATTTGGCGGCCTTTTCTCTCTGCTCCTCGGCAAACGTGTTAACTAGTTCAATGGCCTCAATCATCTCTTTGCTTGGTTCTGGCCTTGCAACTTGTACGATATTACATTTTTTTTCATAGGGGTGCAGATGTCCGCAGGATTTGCACGCATAGTGAGTGCGACACGGGCAATTACACTTATCATTATTACAGTTGATTTTTGGCTCACCTGCAATAACCTTACAGTGTAGGGGTAATTTTCGGCTCCCAGCGGCCCCGCCCCGACAATTCCCACAACGGAATCGAGAGCCGAATGGGTCAGAACCGCCCTCTAATGTTATGTGATCTGCGGCTTTACCGATTATGGTATCGGTGTATGTCTCGATTCTATCCATCATATTATTCATATCTTTCATATCATATCATACTCCTGAGAAAAAATAATATATTATAATACATTATAATTTATTATCCTCCATGTGTGGGTGTAGTGTTTGTTTCATTCTATTTTGATATTCTGATTCTGTTAATCCTGCACGTTCACGGAGTATTCTTTGCAGTGCTTTGCTTTCTTTTCGTGCTTTGAGGATAACCTTTTTTCTCTCTTCCCATTCGGCATCAGTTTCGCAATGAATACAGTATAATACCGTGCCATCTGCTTTTGTGATTTTCGTTGTAGAATCTGGCTTATCATTGCATCTCGGACATGGTTTATAGTCGGCAAAAATTTCAGTCAAAGGTTTTATGCTCCATTATTTGTTTAATTCTGTCTTGGGATTGTGCCTCTGTTCTAATCTTGATGACTAGTGCCTTATGTTCCGTGTCAAGACAACGCCAGCACAATTTGCCTTTTGCAGTTATGAAGTTGAATAGCGGGCTTTTCATTTCTTTGCATTTTGCACAGTGAATATCAGACATCAAATCAGACTCCTTTGATCATATCTTTTCTCTTTCTCGATTTGCATCAACCCTAATAATCCCTCTAATTGTTGACTGCTCAACGATTCTATCCAACCCTCTAGTTTTTCATTTTGAACAATATCGTGCATTTTCTTTTGAAATTCTTTAGATTTACTTGGGTCTTTAAGCAACTCTTGATATTCTGATATCCGTATGCCGACCTTGATATATTCCAGCGCGGCAGTGGATTTATTTTTGTGTTGACCAGTTGTGACATCATTGGATATTTTTTCCATCACGTCCATCGGGAGCCGAATCGTGACATTTGCGTAAAATATCAATTAGTTATCCTCCACTTCATCAGACATTCGCCGCCACCAAGGTCGAATATCAAGCGGGTTTGGTTGCCCGATTCCTATATGTTGATGGTTCCCATTGACATCGAGGCAACCATCAGAACGCCAGTACATTGTAATTTGGATAGCCGCCAGCATGTTAACCAAATTGGTCGGTGACCATCTCAGATTTCTTTCTAGCGCATAATGACATTTACTACACACCAAGAGAAACCGCTTGGGCATTGTTTTGACTTGTCGATATAGATGTCTCTGATACATGGTTTTACCAGCGATGGTTTTCTCAAATTCAAGATGCCGTTGATCAGATTTGATGTATGAGCAGTGATGGATTGTTAGGGCCTCTTTTCTCGCGCAAATGAAACAGCAGTCACCTTTGAGCGCAATGACTTTTTGGCGTGCTTCCTCAAGTGTTTGTGTTGCTGGTGACTGTTTGCGTGGTTTGTATTTTTTTGCCCTAACTTTTTTGACTTTAGGTTTTTTGGGTTTGGGTTTGGATTTGGCCCTTATTGCCATGGCCGCTTTTGCTTTTTTTGATCTACATAATAGGCATTGCTTCCATACAACACCACGTTTATCTCGAAACATCTGCGCGATTAGTTTATAGCAGCCGCAGGTCTTGCATTTGCGTTTGGGATAAATCCTATTAATTGTGTCATCATCTAGGAAAGTCATTGCTCGGCTAACTCCTTTAGATTGATAGACTTGCCGCGCTCTTTGCAGTAGCGATTAGCACAGGTACCAAGCAGTGCTTTATCGTACATTGCCATTAAGATTGATAGCCTTTTCTTGCAAGTCTTACATGGGATATTATAACGATGTCGTGCCATTATCATCACCTATCGTTATGCCCCGTCCCTCATTCCTGCGGTAAACCCCGTGACTCGTTTTGTGTGTTCAAAATGGTCCATCATGTCGCCCATGTCTTTAATTTCCTGCTTGGTCGCTTTGGTTGATTTTGATTTGCGGGTTGTCTTGCCGTTTTTTGTGGCGACTTTGAGTTGGCACTCCTTACATCGATGCCAGATGGTGCCATCTGCACCTGTGACCATTTGATCGACAGGTTTGTATTTTCCGCACTGTCGGCATTTGCGGTCACGATCATCTTTACTAGATAGTGATATTTTGGTTGTTGATGTTGCCATGATGTGCCTCTTTATTCTCCTGTTTCTCCTTGTTCCTCTGATCTGTCTGAGCCGTCAGGTGCGTATGATGCACCGTCTGCATACTCTGCACTGCCTTCGATTAGCACCGCACCTACGTCTAGATATTCGGGTTTACGATCAAATGACTCAATACTAAATTTACCCTCATATTGGCGTGAGGGTTTTTTATCTGCGTAAAATGTGAATTTATAATTTGACGCATACGAAAATACCCGCTCTGGATAGATGTGCTGCAGTTCTGCATCATCAACGTCTAGCCAGATGACATCAAGAACTGTCACTGATTCCTTCCAGAGTGTTAGTTTGACTTTCAATTAATCCTCAATCCTCTCAGTCATCATAACTCCGATATGTGAAAAAGATGTCGATTCCATCTGGTGTATGAGAAAACTCATGAATATTCCAATTTAAATAATCCAAATCCATGATATTCTCGCTAGTGATTTTTTGTACCTTTTGGACCCGAACAGTATTTCCAGATTGACTACATGTTAATCCAGTGTTTGAACGCCAGAGAATCTTTTTGAGATTTCTAATTTCAGATTGTCCTATTTTCATACTTTTTAAACCTCATCATATCCTTTTTTTATCAAGTCGGCAAATTTCACAGAACTGGTTTCGTCAACTTCGCAATCGTCAGTTATACAGGAAAACGTGACTTCATAGTTTAGATTATCAAATGAGCCAATACCCTTTTTTTGGCATTGTGGGCATAACGGGATTTTCATTTTATGATCTCCAGTACGCCCAAATTACCTTTTGCCAACAAAACTAATTTTGCTTTTTTTGTGTCGATTTTGTAGAGTGGTTTTTTTGTTGTTTGGTGATCTGTCCTTTCGTGTTTTGATGATTCAATTAATCCACATGCAAGCAACTCTGACACTCTGGCATTAAGACTGGCAAATTTCATGAATAGTTTTTCCTGTTTGCAGATGGCTAAGATGGTGTCTTTGGTTAGCCAATATCTACGATACACTGGGTTTTCGTGCCATATTTGTAAAACATCTAATGCACGTTGTGGTAATTTATCCCATTTTTTTGCATACTGCGCGCCGCCCCCGTGTGGGCGTAATACCGTGACATCATTCTTGCAATGTGGACAGATTATGTGTCTATCGTTGATTATCGCACTCTTTGAACTCATAATAATCCAGACTCCAGTTTTTCGGCTGCATCACCCTGAGCATTATACACGTCCTCTCTTGCTTTTAGTACTTCTTTGAGTTGCGAGATAATCTCGGTCTCATCTTTTTCAATATCGTTGATCATGTTGGTGAGTTCGTTAAATTCGTAACGATAATTATTTTCTGCAACTATGAGATTGTTATCCACTATCGGCCAGACTCCTTTAATGCTTTGAGATATCTCGTTCTAGATTCTGCTGCGATTGTCAACTGCTCTAAGATTTCGTCATCAGTGCTAGTATGATTTTCCAGCATGTCTTTTAGTTTTAGAACGTCAAATTTGAAAATTAGTTTTTCTGCTTTCCAGTGTCGATTAGGATTATCTGAGTGCTGAGTTATTTCACTGCTCATTTTTTAGCCTCCGTTGACACCGTTGATTCTGGTGTCTCATCTTTCACAACTCTAAACCCCTTATACATACAGACGAGCATCAACCCCGTGACAGATGTCACGCCAGTCTCTCGCAGGGTCTGCTCGTGTGCCGAAAAAAAGGCCTGGAACATATCCATGTCCGCATCCTTAATCGATAGTGATTTGTACCCTGGTTTAGGCATGATTTTGGGCCTCCTGTGCTTGTCGGATTTGATCGGCTTGTTCTTTTTGGCGTTGCTGCATCTCGCCAATCGCGATTTGGGCCTCGTATCTAGTTCGTGGTGGCAATCCATCGTACCCTAGTGCTTTGAGTTTTTCTTGTTGCTCTGGTGTCGGCGGTGATGGTCCATCTGGTTTTTTCTCAGTGGTGTTGGTCTTATCTGTGGCCTGCATCTTTGGTGTGCATTTTGGATTTACACACCAATGATCATTTGTTTTAAAAATATTGGTTCCTGCTTGCCAAACTGAATCGCAGTGTTTGCAATTTCCAGCATACCTTGACGGGAATGGTTTTAGTGTTTTCTTTGCACCTGCACCAGTACCTGCACCAGCGTTATCGCTTGACATCATTTCCTCCGCACTAACTTCACCCGTGCCGATTATGTCACTGATTGCCCTGTTCTTTGCTCTTGTGTGGGCCATTGTTGCGGTATCGTGTTCTTGTCTGTTTCCTGATTTTTCTTTTTCTTTTGAATCGCATGATGCCACTCCGATAGATGTGCGCCCATTTGGATCTGTACACCTAACATGATATGTGATGGTGTAAGAGCCATCTGGTCTATCTTGCCTCTCGCATCTGGTTATCTCATCTGCAAGCCCAAACACAACCGCTGCGACTCGCCAGCCTGATTTTTTTATGTATGCCTTGCCGTGAATATCCATGATGTGGTCCTTCAACACGA
Organism: Nitrososphaerota archaeon; assembly: GCA_026712925.1. Lineage (GTDB taxonomy): Archaea > Thermoproteota > Nitrososphaeria > Nitrososphaerales > Nitrosopumilaceae > JAPOPJ01. The sequence continues at coordinate 12,203 of JAPOPJ010000020.1, read as the reverse complement.
CTTTTTTCAGTTCAAGAAATTTATCAAGTCGGGCTTTCATTTCTGAAACTGAGATTTCCATCGGTCGCGCAGGTTGGATCTGTGTTGGTATTTCCTGCAACGGTTGAGTTTGGGTTTCATCTGTCATACCTGTCATGCCTTACCCTCCGCATGTGATGCTTGTGCGATCTGCTTTTCGGCATTGGCGAATTTTACCTCCGCGTCCTTGATGATTCTTATCATCGTGTCGGCCATTGTTTCGGTTTCGGTATTCCCGACATCATGCTGGTCAAGTGAACGCTTGGCTTCTGTGGTTTCACGCTCTACTGTGATATCCAGTTGCCAGATGCCCTTTGCCGATTGCTTGGCATTGAGTCTATACCTTGACTCACCCATCATGATGATACCTCCTTGTCGTCTTTGCCGCCTATCTCTACTCTGATCCTGTTTGCAGAGTTTGACATTACACACTGTATCGTGTAGCCGCTTTTTTGGATTTTCTCAATATGTTCGGCTCTGAGATTTTCAACGATAATCACGATAAAATCACCATATAGATGATAACCGTTAGTGTAGCCGAAAATATCAACGACTTCGTTTGCTGTAATGTTGACTGCCATCAGTCTCGCATCTCCTGCATTGTTAGCAACGACTCAAACATTGTTTCTAAATCCCGTGTTGGTGTTGCAAAGTCTCGCAACAGACTGCAAAACAAAGTCACGTTTTCTTGATATTGTCTTTCTACTTGTGCATGGAAATTCTCAGCACCTGATGTCATAATTCGATCTGATTTACTAGATACGCTTTGGGTTTTAACCATGACATAATAACGGTAATTTACTATATAACCCTATCGATCATGTTCGAATATCGTCATATTCGTCATATCCGCTAAATTGCTAAAGTTAGAGAACAGATGGCACCGACTTTCCGCGCGAGCGTAATCATCGGCACCCAAAGCATGTTTTCTACGTTCAACTAAAATTTAAACTATGTTAATAGGTCAAACGGTTGTTTCTCTTACCAAGTCACCGTAAACCGTCACGGTAAGCGTCTGATTATGATCAAGTCTGATAGGTACATCGCTAACAATCCTTGCCGACATGATGCCATCACTGCTTTCTGTGAATAATCCAGCTTCTGAGATTTGTGCCGAATTGCCTAATACATCAGAGATGGTCCATGCGGTGCGGTATTGTGATTGTAAGCCGACTAGTTGACGTGTCTGGATTGCCTTCCGTCCTAGTTCGGCTTGCAGTGTGGTGTCACGTCTTGACTCTGCTGATTTGCCTGCACCAACAGCACAGTATGATACACTAGATGATATTAAACCCAACTCTCTTTTTTGTGATTCTATAATCCCAGCATTTGTTATTACGTTGAATTTTCTAACCACTCTTTTCGGTGTTAGGTGATCAACATCAATATCGCTTAATCGGTGTATGCCATCATAGATTTCAAATTGCCACAGATTGCGTTTTGTGATTTTGTGAAAATTGTGGTTTAATGTCATGTGGTTATCGCCACCGGGTAAATTGTTTTGTCAAAGTCTAAAACGTAAAGGTGTGAATCAGTTGCGGCCAAACCCATCGGGAGTGGATTGTTTTTGTATGTGAGTGCGATATCATTTACACTCTCTCTTACCCCTGCGTGTGATACGGCTCTCAAACTAGAACCTAATCTATCAGCAAGATAGAATCTATTGTTTGCGTTTACGATTCCGTAAGCATCGGTTCTTTGGATTTGAATTAATTGCCTGCCAAGTGTGAGATTTGAATTTAGCAGGTTTAGTCTCGTTGATGCACCGCCACGAATGATGTATAATTGATTTCGGATATTTGTTAATCCGTTATAGTTCGTTCGCAAATCCGCAGAATTAACAAACGTACCATTCAAATTATAATGAGATATTTCGGTGTCGCCCATTATGAAAATTGAATTATCATAACCTGCTAACCCTGACGAAAAACTTGGCCTGCTCGCCGCAGGTCCAAACTCTGCGTTTGGTATGCGTGTACCATTATTATCATAAACTAAAATCCGTGATGTGCCATTCACTTCACCGATTATATAAAATCGGTCACCAATTATTACAAGCCCTCCAGATGACGGCCTGCCAAAAAATGCTGATGCCTTTGCCAATGGGACAGAAAATGATGATGTTGTAAATGCAACCTGTCTAGGCGGTTGTGTTGTAGTGACATTTGTAAATCCATACGGACCATTACCGACACTATTCACGGCTCTAACCCCGATGCGGAATGTCGCTGCCTGTGATACGGTGATTGTTGCGGTTCTTGTATTCCCTGCGACACTTTGATTTAACGCACCATCTAGCGTTATATCGTAAGATGATATTGCCGCCCCGCCTGTGTTTGGCTCTGGCCACGTTATGGTAATTTCCAGATTATTCGCTGTTGCTGTCGGTACAACAACAGACGGCAAGACTGCGGCCGCAGGAGGCGGCGGTGTGCCAAGTGGTATAACGTACACTTTACCATCATTGTCTGCTATGTAGAAGTGGCCTTCAGCAAATGTTAATCCGTATGGTTTTGGGTCTGCGTTATACGTCAAATCGATATCAGACGTACTATCTCGTACACCTGCACGCGTGTAAGCATATAGTTTGTTATCTGTTATGTCTGCAACGTAGAATTTATTATCATTGCCTAGCGTGATTGCTGATGCGTTTGAATTTAGTCTGTCAAGTGCAAAGACACGGGTAAAGGTTAGCGGGTTGTTCGTGTATCGTGGATTTGTGGTGAATGGTGTGTCATCTGTAATATCAGCAGAATACACAAACTTTGGAGGTTGAAAACGTTGCCTATCGCCCTGCGATACTAAAATGAAAACCGTATCATTTGCCGTGCAAGCCCCGCCACGAAAGTGACTTGTGGAACCATACCCTGACCATGTTGGAGAATACACACCAACATAACTATCACCTGAATCGTTTGATCTGATGCGGGTTAATCGGGTATAATTGTTTGTGCCAATTATGTACTCAAACGCACAAACAATATCATTGCCTATTTTGAATAGCGGTGTTCTGGCTTCGATTAACTGCCAAGGCGCTGAACTCACTGCCACGTTTGGTATGCCTGTTATCCCTGATAGTAAGATATCCTCCGTTGGCACGGCCTCACCAAGTGAATTATACACAACAATTTTATCGCGGGTAGTAATATCAGATATGTAAAATCGATTAGTCGCAATATCGGCATAGATGGATAAACCGCCTCCAGGCGGAATGGTTCCTTGACCTGTGTTATTTGTTGTAAATGTGTCACGCGTCCAACTTGGCGGCCGTGTTGTTTGTACGGTGACATATCCGTAAGCACCTGTGCCGTTTACATTTACCGCTCGCACTCCGATTCGTTGGTCTCCTACTGTTGTAGCAGTTATTTCATACGATAATACATCAGCACCAACACGGTCTAATAACACATCATTAAGTACAATATCATACGCTAGAATATCCTCACCGCCATTATTTGGCGCTGCCCATGTCACGGCTATGTTAAGATGGTTTGCTGTTGCCGACAATACTGATACGATATCTGGAATTGTTGTAGTTGGAATGGTTGGATCTATCGGCTCCTCAATTATTTCATCATCATGCACTATATCGCTAAATATGGTTGTAGTGAGTGTCTTGCCTGCTGATAGGATAAGTGGTATATCATTTACAACACGGCACGTCATGATACCGCCTGCTAGTTGAGTGAATAAACCCGCTTCCCAAATTTCAGCACTACCATTATGTGAATCGGGTAAATCATCAACGCTCCAACGGGTACGATACTGTGCCTGTGTTCCGATTAATCTAAACTGTCCGACTGGCTTGCGTGTCACTTCATTAGATAGAACGGTGTCAGTGCCCTCCTCTACATCATTGCCCGTGCCGATTCCACAGTATGCATTAATTGATGTTGATATTCCTAAATCTCTTTTTTGAATTTCGGCTAATCCCAAATCCGTGATAACATTGCACTTGCGACTTTGCCAGATTGGTTTTAATTTTAAATCGTCAATTTCATTTAGAGTATGTATGCCATCATAGATTTCAAATAACCATGTGTTAGACTTTACAACCAAGATTAAACCCTCATACCTCCACAGGATAAACCGTCCCTGTCGCATCTAAAACGTATAATACCCCGTCTGCAACCGTCATGCCTTGTATTATTGGGTTATCACTATATGATAATTCTATCTTTTCGGCAGGCATTGCGGTTCCATCTAGGCTATGAACATGAATCTGATTCGTGCCATCAGCGATTAAAAACCTGTCATGTATGTAAGATAGAGCAGATGGTGTATCATTTAATTCAAATATATCAAATTCTGGCCCGATAGAATCAGCACGAATATCAGGCGGTCTAACACGATTAGTATTTGTATTAAAATTGGTGCGAGCAAATGCATTTGATTTTAGTTTTAGACTCTTGACTTTATTTCCAGATACATAATATAGCAAATCACCAACAACAACCATGCCCCCCGCATTTCCTGTCGCTTCATATCCGCGAAAGGTATTATTTTCGATTTTCATGATTCCAGCATAGACGTATTCTAAAACCGCACTGTTGACATTGGTGAATCTTCGCGGGTTTATAGACGTTAGTGTAGCAGTTTCTGTGGCCTCAACCTGAAATAATCTAAAGCCCATGTAGATAGTATTTCCATGTATGGCAATGCCTGAGCCGTATCGTTGCGTAAATACTGCTCTATATTCTGACCTTGTCGCACTATAACCGATTGGTTGACCCACTGGGTGAAAAGGTGCAGATGGGTAAGTAAAAGTCGTCCCGCCGCCGACACCTTTCTCGGTAATATCAAGAGATGGATTGCCCTCAGAATCGACATATCTCGTGCCATCTTGATTAAATGCTAGTACCCTCTCAGCAGATAGCGCGCCCCTGCCGCCGTCTGTGCCAGGGCTAACATCAATATCATTTATGCTATTTGACCCAACCATAACGTAAAATTTATCCTGAGATGATGCTATGGCCAATCGTGGCAATGTGTCAGGGTCACCTGTTCTACGTGTCGCTGGAGCAAACGGTGTCGGAAAAGAGTCACGTACCCACAGACTATTAACACTCCCATCAGGTTGCAACTGAATCGGTGTGCCAGGGATATAATCTGGAGCAATTGGGTCAGCAGGGATTATTCCAGCATCATCTAAAGAAAATGTATGCCCCTGCCTTACCCGCATGGTGTGTTTTGCCCACATGAGATTATGCCGATATGGTGTGTCGATAAATTCCTCAAATGATTTTTTTTGATTGCGGATTAGTTCTAAAATCTGCTCAAGTGATAGATTTGGTTGTTGCAGGTAGTCATTCGGTTCGGTCAATTAGATCCCCTCATTTAGATTCAGTTGCATACGGTGTATAACATTACGTCTGCTAAACGAACTTGAACAATCATATCCAGCTAATACGGGCCGTGAGATGCGACCCTTTGAATCGATTAGTTTTATTCTCTGTCCGATTGGCGGTCTGCTGTCAGGCGGTGATATGTTTATTGGGTCCAATACCCGCCTCCCAGTTGCGGCCCGTTCTAGTGATTTCTCAGTTAGAATAACACTTGTTCCAAGAAGTTGCTTACCAGCATTCTCAATCAATTCTTTTTTTGAGCCGTGTACGTTATACCCATTTAATCGCACTTGGATATTTTCGAAAATCCGCAATGCCCAATCAAGTGTAAACCATGTCCCAGCACTGTTTTGCTCAGCAGTTGAATCATCATTTATGCCAAACCCGATATTCTGATTTGGTACAATCTCTAAACCATAATATTTTTCCTCCTCATACCATTCCTCCCATTCTGATGGGCGTGGTATCTGAAGCCAGAAATATCTAAACCTTGTATCATACCCTGTTAATTCTGTAAAGTATTCATGGAGTTCATTCTTTGCCGTCATGGGCGGATTAAAGTTAGATGGTTGTAAATCAAGGATATTAGATTCGTCATCTTTGACAATCTCAGTTAGTGTTATGGGATTTTCCTGTTTCCAGATTTTCACAGATGTTAATACATCATCAGTTGATGCGGTTCGTTGTGTTTTGCATCTTACTGAGATGGTGTGAAGTTTGTTTGTGATGTTTTGCAACCGCATGTTAATCATGTTCTTGCTGGCAAGGTCAGAGTATTCGGTATAGTTTGGTTGATCAAAAGTGTATGCACTTCCATCAGCGTTAAAGGTAATTGAACGGCCAAACCCGTCTGTGAGTTGTGAATTATGCACACCGTAAGCGACATTTTGGGCGTATGCATTTGATATTGTTCTATCCGTGTCGGATATACTAGATACAACAAACTCAGATTGATATGGCAAGTGAAAGAAAAAACGCTTGTCGGCATCAATGCCGTAAACGGCAGATCCTAACTTTGCCAAGTCTGCAATAATACTTTTTACACTTCTGTTGCGGTGTTGATATTGTGTTAGTCTAATATCGATTGGGATAATATCAATACTATCTATATCGAGTGTATCAGGGATTAGCAACCCGTCACCTGATATTATGTATTTGACGATTTCAGTTATCCGTGCTGTCGGATCAATTGCAGGCGATTCAAAAATTAGATCAACTGTGGTAAATCGGTATGCTAGATTATTGATCAACCCGATACATGCTATTTCTATATGCTGTTGGTTTGTGCCGTTGTTTATTACCCTGACTTCCTTTATTTCGCCTGTCCAGTATTTCGTGATATGGTCTTTATCTTTGCCTAGTGAGATGTCTAAACGATCAGATGGTCTAATCGGTGATATGCCTGTCGGTGCAAATGATTCAGAGTGATCAGGTATGGTTATCGTGGCATTGCCAGCATCAGTGTTAACTCCAGTACGTAAAGCGTAAGATTCAACCTCAAAATCCTGTCTTGGTGTGGTTGATTTATCTGTAATTTGCGGATGCTCCCAGCGTAATATCTCCTCACCACGTCTTGAGATGCTGAATAATGGTGCTAATGGTGTTGGATCATACCCGCTTGGAAAACTCATTCAATCATCACTCCATCACTCCTTTATTCAGCGTGAACCTCAATCTTTTCATTTGGCCGTAAATAATCAGTTAGAAATGTCGTTCTAGTTTCCTCAGCATCTCGGCCTTTGAATAATCCAAATAACTGATCCATGTGATCAAAACTGTATCCAGTTGATTGCCATCTGGCACGTATCACATCTCCAGATAACACTTCACCCTCTGTGTAAGGATTTGTATCTGTGCCTAAACCTGCAAATGCATCTAGAATTTGATCATATTCGGCTCTGCGCTGATTCCAATAACTCCAAGATGCTATACTCGCACTCCAAATGTTTGCCAATCGTTCTTTGATTTCTGTAAAGTCCATCCTGAGCATGAACGTGGTTCTTTGCATTGTATCAGTCCAATCTTTCCATAACTTTTCAAGTTTTGCGTGTGCCTCACTTTGTGTGCTGGCCGCCTCTCTCTTTGCCATGTGGCCTCCTGCTGATGTGTAAGCATCTTCCCATTTATCTAACATTTTCTCTGCTTCATCTCTTTCATGTTCCATTTTTTTGCGTACATTGTTTGCGATATTTGGATCCCCATCGTCCCACGATTCAAAAAACTTACCGATTGCAAGAATAATTTGCGGGTCGGCATAACCTGCATATTCTTTATCAGTCTTGAACAACTCATAAAGTAAAGTGAATGGTTTATCATCACCTTTCAAACTTTCCCATAGTGATTTAGTAAACGCATATTTGCCATCACCAAAATAGTATTCATAATTTTTTATCATGGTTAACTTTTCTCTCAAATGATGTTCCTGATCCTCAGACATATCATATTGATCAAGCATGTCCTCAATTTGCTCTGCTGTTAAACCTGTTTCGTTAATCACTGTCCATAAAGCATCTGAGCCTTCACCTGCTGCTGTGACTAAATTCAAATAGTCAACTTTTCTGTCCGCCTCTGCGATTTTGTCATCTGCCGATGCTGTGTAAAAATTAAAAACACTTGATCTAATATCTGCTACTTTATCGGCTAACCTTATCCTTGCAGATTTTTCAGATATGCCTTGATCAGATTGCATCCAATTGTAAAACCACCAATATGTTTTTGATTCGTCAACTAGTCGGTTTTTTGATTGTGCATCTTTTATTTCCCATGATGTTATTTCGTCAAAAAGTTTATGCTCGACAGCATAATCCCAGTCTGCTCGTCGTGTCTGTGCCTTTTCAAGATATGGTTTATGATAATCTATGCTCCGCCTGATGTATCTTGATTCTTTGCCGATTGGTTTAACATACGGCCACTTTAGTGTTTTTAACTCACCGTCTGTTAGCCAGTTTTGGATTTCTGGTTTTGCCAATTCCGCTTTGATGTCTTTTAGTTCTTTACCTAGTGTTTTTCTTAATGCTAATTCTTGTGCTGATGGTCCATTACGGCCAACGTTAGTCCCTGTGCCGACTCTGTCACCCGGTGTGCCTCCTGTGGCAAAGTCAGGATTATCAACCTGTGAACGATAATACGCACCTGCAACATCTACACCGAGATTACTTGATGATATTATAGCCATTATTGTGCTGAGATTGCCCCCTGCATCACCTAGATTAATAAAATCCTGTAAAGTTGCGACACCACTATCAGCTAACCCTTGCGCTCTTTGTACGATTGATTGCGGTCCTGTGCCGATACGGATAATATTTCCAGCAGCGTCAAAATCAAAGCCCTCCATTAATTCTTGTGTTTCGGCAATTTCCGTTTTTAATTCAGAAGTTTTTTTTTGAGTTGAATCTAGTTGACCCTCAAAGGATTTGTAGGTATCCATAACAGGCCCTCCGATATATTCAGCGTGTTGCTTCCACGATTCCTTTAATTTGTTTGCACCTTCATGGTCACCGATTGCGGTTAACTCATTTACCATCTCGGCCATCTTTGCAGATGTTAAATCCATGGCCGCAATTTGTGCAGATGACCCCGCTTCAAATGATGAGTTGATTGCGGTGAGTGCTGTGCCGACTTCCAGTTTAGCGGAATTAAATTTCTCTTGCACCGCTGATCTAAATGCTTCTGGTTGTGCGATTAGTGTACTAAATGATGCCGTCATGCCTCCAAGCGATGTACTGGCCGCGTTAGAGATTGTATTAAACGCACCTGATTCACCTGCAAGTTTAGTGGTTAGATTTGTTGCCAGATTATCCGCATTGGTTTCAACTCCTGTGATATGCGTGCCAATTGAATCAACATCAGCATTGATTAATATCGCGTCAGCAGATACATCAGTTTGTAATTTATTATGCGCTGTGCCGACTGAAGCAATGTCTGTGTTAATTTGCGTGGTGTCGGCGGCAATGTCGGATTGCATCGTGCCATGAGCCTCACCAAATCCAACAACAGAATCTTTTGTGTCATCATAAGCCTCCCCTGCGTCACGTGTTGCCTTTTCCTCCTCTTGCCATGCGTCTAGATTTGCACCTAGGTCTATGCCCATTGCCTTTAGTCCATCGTTGAGCCATTGAAGCGGTAAGAGTATTTTCTCTAACCATGTCCAAATCTGTTGCATACCATCAATGATGTAGTGAACGCCGTCACGAAATCCAAGGAAATTTGTTTCCCACGCCAGCCACAATGAACTGATGCCGAGAATCGCCCAGCCAATCGGGCCCATCGCAACAAATAATCCCTTAAAGCCTGTTGCAACTGTGCGGAGTCCGATTCCCGCCTTTGCCCCTGCACCTTGCATACCTGTCATGGCTCCAGATGTCGTGCCGATAGATGTTGCTGATGCACCTGCTGTCACACCTGTCGTGCCAAGTAGTTTAGAAAGTATGGGTAAGTTCTTAACATTCTTTAAACTTTGCATATTCATATTTCCAAGCAAACCCGCCGCTGATGATATTGTACCCAAGAGAGTTGTTGCGATTGATGATGCCATAAGTTTGTGAGTGTCTGCTTGGTCCATCATTGCGATATTTAGATCCTGTTCTTTTATCGTGAGTTCTTGCGTTGCCGTTGATACCTTTTGTCTGTAAAGGTCGCGGTTATTTTCCAACAACGATAATTCCTCCTCTGTTTTCTTTCCAGATGCCAGGGCTTTCTCATATTTCAACTCTGCACGTTCTAATCCGATGGTATTGGTTTGCAACAAGTCTCTAGTTTTTTGCATTCCTTGCTCGGCTTTCTCTACTTTCTGCGCGGCCTTATCATAGTTTGACATGCTTGCCTCCAAAGATACAAGACCTGCACCCATTGTGCCGATGCTCGCCGCCGTGCCAACAGTTTGCGCGTTAAATCGGCCTGTCGAACCTGCGGCCTTGCCAGCACTTGCGCCCATTGTATTCATTTTAGATCCTGCTTGTTGTGCGGCGTTGCCCATGCCAGTGATTTTCGGTGTTGCACCTCCAGCGTTTTGCCCTAATTGTTTTGCTTGTTGAGATGCTCGCTGTGTAGAGTTTGCCATGTTGTTAAATGATGATTTTGCGTTTCGGTCTGCTGTTCCTGCAAGTGTGTTCATGTTTCTGTTTGCCAGAGCCGCCCCGTCACCGATTGATTTTAAACCTCCGCCTAACGTTGATGCGGGGCCTGCCAAACTTGAGAAAGACCCCTTTAATCCATCTACTTTACCTTTGATGTTTTCAAGTTTGCCGACAATATTTTGAACACCTGTGTTAAATCTGTCTGACTTTACTTCAAGTTCAATCGTGCCTTTTGCTTTTGCCATTCAATCACCACTATTCTAATTAATCCATTCCTTTTTAGATTTATAGAAAGCCATTAGGTCACGGGCAACGCCCATAACGTTCTTTTTTACAAATGGTCTTGCATGTGGTATTGGTTTAAACCCTGGATGTCGCACTCGCATGGCAAATCGATCCTGTCCCGTTTTTTTATCAACCCAATGTAGAACAGATGCACGAACTGGCTCTATAATGTGCGGTTTAGATCCCTGAAATTCTAAAATGTCGAATAGAAAACCCATCTTGGTCTCCAGGACAAACCCTTTTTTGGAAAACTTTTTGACCTGCCAAGATTTTTTGTATTTTCCCGTGTCAATTGGCACTTTTTGTTTAAAATTTTCATTAAATTTGCGACTTTCTGCTTTCCAGAAAGGTTTTGTGTCGATGCTCTTTAACCCTCTTAACTCTTTTTTGATGCCGTCAAGTCTGAGTGTGACTTTAATCTGCATGATTTTATTATTCCTCAGAAGTATAAATTATCTAATGTTATCATTGTCATCGCTGACGTGATGCCTTTGCACACATTGCATAATCCATCAAATCGATTATGTTGGGTTTGCAACCCTTTACAATTTCGTGCAGTTCTACAACAGACCCGACATTATTGCGACTCAACATCCAAACAAAAACTATTTCCTCTAGTTCTGGGAAGTATTTGAGGAGATTGCCTTCACCGAATTTAATCTGGTTTGCAATAGCCGCATTCCGTGCTTGCCGCCCGCCAAAATAAAATCCCTTATCTCACCTGCTAAACTTCCCAGCAGGGCAGGGCCAACATCTGGATTGTTAGCCTCTTTTAGATAATTGAATTTCGTCAAAGTGAGTTCTAGTATCTCACGTGTTGCTTTTTCATAGACGGCATATCTGTCAGGGTCATCAATTTTGCCTATCTCGAATTTTCTCAACGTCTTGGAATACTCTGCTGCGGTCTTGTTGATTTTGTCAACTGTATCTTTTGTTAGTGCACCTGGAATTAATATCCATTTTTTCTTTCCGATATACGCATAAGGTGATTCACCAGCATAGTCAACACCTAGATAATTACCGTCTATTTCATTTCACCTTATTATCTTATTCAGGTCACCACATGTATCGAATCAGATTCGAAAGATTTTGATTCTATTGTTGCCTCTGCTTGTTCTAAAAGATTCTCGTCAGATGGCATAAATCTAAATCGTTCAAAGATTATTTTCTTGCTTCCGTCTGTGCCACCTGTCAACGGAGTTTTTGGCGTTGCGGTGTTAAAGACGGTGTTGCCAACCCCTGCCACAGTTGCAGTTATGAGTTTACTTGCTAGCGGGTGCTCATCAATTGCGGTTTTAATTTCTGCAAGACTAGACCCTGCGGCCTTTAATGTTATTGTGATGTCACGATTAATCACACTGATTTTAGTTTTAGTACTTGCTGGTGCTCGTGCTGGGACAGTTAGCGATATGCTATTTCCTGTTGCACCAGGCAATTTAGATGATAACTTGATTGTGTTGCCTCCTTGGCCAAGTGACTT
>JAPOPJ010000243.1 GCA_026712925.1 Nitrososphaerota archaeon | reverse complement strand
CAGGGTGCTTACTCTTCCAATCACGTAACTCAGATATGGTAATTGAATCAGATAGTGAACACCCGGCATCAGTATCAGGAATTAGAACCTTTTTGTCTGGACTAATTATTGCCGCAGTTTCTGCCATAAAGTGCACGCCACAAAATAGTATGGTCTTTTGCTTTACTTTTGCGGCCTGTCTTGAAAGTCCTAAAGAGTCGCCTGTAAAATCTGCCACATCCTGCACTCCGGGAACTTGGTAGTTGTGTGCCAAAATCACAACATCTTTTTCCTCTTTGAGCTTTTGAATCTCTTCGCAGATATCTGATGTCTTTTGTACCAGCATAAGCTACAAAATTTACACAATACATTGATTTAAAGAATGGGAAGTTGTCCGAATTTTCCTCAAAATCCACCAAATGTGGCAATAATTGCCTAGTCATGTACCCACACGGACATCATCAGAACAGTACGCCCTCAGAGTTTCAATTGCAGATAAAATTGCAAGCCTGCTAGTTTTTGGATTGGCCGGATCAGGTAGATTCTCTACTGTAAAGTCCATTTTGCCAAATTTACCTTCTGCCACTATATGATGTATATTCTTATCAGTGTGTGGATTTGCCACTATCTTTACTGATGTGCGCAAGCTACCAAATCCTGCAAGTGAAAGCAATGCTGCCACGTTAATATTTGCAGGAAATAGCGATACAGCATCCCTTGCAGGCCCATCATACAGTATGGTAGGACCAACAATAGAGTCCAAATTAACATCAGATGTCTCAAAGAACTTTGCCCCCCGTAGTGAATCAGGGTGCTTTGTAGTCTCTATAGATACAGATTCAAGTTCATGCCTGACTGATCTTAGTGCATCAAGGCCAGCAATAGCACCTGATGGCAAATAAATGGTCTTTTTAAAGTCCCTGCACGCATCTACCAAAACATCAAGTATGGATTCATCAAGCAGTGCACCTGCACTCATTATCATCAAGTCACGCCTGTTCTGTATTATACTCAATGCGACATCTTTAACTGCATCCTGAGATGCGGCCTCTACTACAATATCAACTGGATATGATGATAACAGGTGTGAGTTTTCAACGATTTGTGGCCTATTAGAAAGTGCCAAAGATAGTTTTTCAGAAGCGGCTTTAGTGGAATCATATATGTGGGTGAGTTTTGCAGGTATCTTTCCAGAGTCTATCGCATAGCTATTTGCGTGCCTATAGCGCCACAGCCAAGCAGCCCTATCTTTTTCATCACAATAGTGTTTAACATGCATGTACTTAATTCAATTGGCAGGACTTATGGTAGATGATACACCATACTCAAATCACAAAAAATAGCCCACATACACTGCATCATACCTGCAATTTGGTTGAAAACATGATGACTAATAGTCAGGTTATTACACCAAGTAAACATCATACCTAACATAGTATATGAAATATCATGGAAGATGACCCGGTAAAGAAACTAATCGAAGAGTTAGGCAGTAATCTGCTACAGAGAAAGCACTCAGATATAGTCCTAAACAATGGCAAGGGAAGACAGTTTGAAATAAAGCCATCTGAATTTATAGACATAACCCCAAATGACCCTCCACGCAAGATTGCATTCATAGACGGAGGAAGTGGTCCATTATACGAATCACCCAACTTTTTAATCACCATAAACAGAGCATACTTTTCAATATTCAAAGGCAGTAAAAGAATCAAGCCAAAATCAAATGCTAGAATCCAGTTTTTCACATATGTTACCTCAAATATTCAAACAAAGGACGGAAAGAAAAAAATGAGATATGACACCCGCATCTTCACACACAGTAAAGAAGATACAAAATACCTCCCACTAGAAGAAGACCTAACAACACAGTCAGAAAGCACCACACTACAAGTGGATATACTCACCTCAATAGGAAGAAAGTTTGCTGAATTGCAATTTGCACTGCATGTAATAAAAGAAGAATTAGAACCAGGAGACATGCTTGTGATGGACGGCTCGCTACAAATTAGATTTGAGAATGAGACAAAGTACGCAAACCGCGTATATGATGCGGCGGTTCAAAAAGGTGTTATTGTGTGCGGTTTATCAAAGACAAGCAGATTAATTACAGAGTCTGGAGATCCCCTGTTTGCAAGAATCGCAGAAATTGCAGAAGATGTCACATTTGGAAAATGGTACATCAAGGTGGCCGAAGAGATATACCAAGGTGACCGCGGATTCATACTTGCTGCAAAATTCCATGAAAAATCACCGTACATCTTTAGGTTTGAGATATTAAGAGAGCAGTTTAACTCTATGAGTCCGGATGAGCTAAACTCCATCATGTATAGTATAGTGGCAAACTCACAGGATGTAGCCATGATTGGTTATCCGTATGGCGCAATAGATGCAGACAGATTTGCACAAGTCCGTTTGGATGAAATTAACATGTACCGTGGTTT
>JAPOPJ010000070.1 GCA_026712925.1 Nitrososphaerota archaeon | reverse complement strand
TCCGTTGCTAGAATTGGGTACATTTTCTATTTAAATCGATTGCCATGCCTGAGAACTGGCCATATAGTATGCAGTCTGGGTATTGTCGATTTACTGCCTAAGGACTGGGTAAATCCAGTCATGGATCATCTATTTGGCATGAGCGATAATGACTTTGCCTTGAATTAGTTTAAGGACTGGATTTGATACCAGTGCCTTAGACAGGATTTGACGTTCAAGATATTGGACATACATTGTCGTCAAACTGTCTTTTATTCCAGTAAATTACTATAAAGCCTTGTGTTTTTGCCTTGATCAATCTTGATCAAGCTTGATTTAGGCATAGATTTAGCTTGATCAAGCTTGATCTTTTGAATAAAATTTGACTCATGTTTAGTTTTTTTTGTCTCGGTATAGTTATTTGTGTAGATATCTGTATGAATTTGGACATACATTGATAAGAATGATTTTGTATAGCGGGGGCAAAATGCCGAAATTCCTCATTGTCTGATCTTTGCGGACTTAGACAAATTCCTGAATTTCAGACACTGCTTCATCCCATAAGGAAGCATGGCCATAAAGACACGTCATCTAGTGTAAATGCAGTCTTTGAGAGGTCCATGGCTTGTGAGTTATCACTAGCTGAGAGAAATACTATCACTGAAATTCTAAGGGTAAAATCTGGCAAAATACGAGTAGCAAGAGTAAAGGCAGCTTGGCGTTCTGGTCGTTTATCCATGCAGTCCTTGATTGCACTGTGGAAAATTTGGCGTGATCAGGATGATTTTATCGTTATTCAGCATGAGGCTACTAGAGAACTACGATACATGCTTGCAAGTAAACGAGGCAATGGGCCTTATCAATGGAGACTCAAAAACCAGTTTTCTGAGATTGATAAATTGGCTCAAAACTTGGATTTTGACTACTTTGAGCCAAATAGCCTAAACAAGAAAACAAAGGCATTGTTCATCACTTTGACCAGTGACTCTAAGCGTATGACTGCCTCTCAGGCCTGGCAAAATGTGGGTAAAGATTGGAATAGATTCAAGTCTGCTTTGACTCGTAAATATGGTAAATTTAGCTTCTTGCGATGCTTTGAATCTCATGCTAATGGTTATCCGCATGTTCATGCATTGCTCATATTTGACAAGACTGAATTTGATGTGTTTGAGCATATACCGTATAATGATATTATGAAAAATACTACTTGGAGAATACAGCAAAAAAGAGACTTTGAAAAATATCATCATTCATTTATTGAGATACAGGCAGTAAACAATGTGGCTCAGGCAATAGGGTATATTACAAAATACATGGCCAAAGAATACTCTGAATCAAATCCAAAGTATGCACAAACACAGACTTTACTGTGGGTTCATGGTAAACAGTCATTTTCATTTTCAAAGGATTTTGCAAAGAGATTGAAAACATATCGACTTGATAGGCAATTGCATAATTCAAACAAGAAAACTGCTCAGATTGATTTGTTTGGTAGTATAATTCACGAAAAATGGGATTTTGCAGGTGTGTTTAGTCGTGGTGAGTTGGAAAAGGTAGGTAATATAATCAAAAAGGGTTCATGGTATGGTGAATTATCTCAACTGCCTGATCTAGATAGGTGATTTGTGATTTTACGTTAAATTCTTTATTTCAAGCGGTTTTAATCGTTTTTCGTTTTTCATAAAACCTTTTTTTCTGTTCTCATCTCTTAACCAATACATGGTATAGTAATGCCTCTTTAGTTTGTTGCATGGTGAACATAATAGGATTCTATTCCAGATTAGATTTGGGCCTCCTGCTGCTCTGGGTATGTTATGATCAAGCTCCAAATATCTCTCATCATGGGCTGTAAAACCACATCCTTGACAGAAAAGACCATCTTGTTTTATTAGCTTCTCTTTTTTTTCTTTGTTGCTTAGAGGATCATGTTTAGTAAGGTCAAATGCTTTTAGTGTGTTTTTTAATTTTGGTACTGCTTCTAATCCATCATCTGTGCGTTTGGGTGGTCTTTTGGCGTATGTTATTGTGCCTTTTGTATGTATTAGATCTTCACGTTCTTTGTCTGTGTCTGCTAAATAGCACTCTTTTTTTATGCGTTCTTTGACTACTTTATGTGCTTTGGACCAAATGTCTATTCCTACCCATTGCCTATCTAATTTTTCAGCAGCTACGCAGGTAGTGGCACATCCACAGAATGGATCTAAAACAATATCACCTTTATCACTTGATGCTTTAATTATTCTCTCATACAATTCAAGTGGTTTTTGTGTTGGATATCCAGTACGTTCTTTATGTGAACTTGATAGTGATTTGATATCAAGAAACATATCTGTAGGAGCTAGGCCTTTAGCGTCTTTCAAGTATATTTTACGGCGTGGTATTGAACCACTTTTTGGCCAATGAATCAAGTTATTTGCTTCTAGTTGATCTAGTCGTTTTTTTGGAAATTTCCAAACATCGGTTATTTCATGCCATTTGTATTTGTAGCCACCACCTGACAAGCTTCTAGCTTGTAATGGGCTTGTAGTATATGATCCGTTTTCATCTTTGTTGGAATATGCTTGTTTAATGTATTCTGGATCATAATCTTGATAGATTT
>JAPOPJ010000022.1 GCA_026712925.1 Nitrososphaerota archaeon | reverse complement strand
GTCTTATTAACCGGATTTTTACATAATGTACTAAGCGTTGTCACTTTGGAATTACAATGGCTAATAGACATATTTTCGGTTGCTGTGTTATACAGGGCACTCTACTATACCTTTGATCGCTTCATATGGAAATGGTCGCTATTAAGAAAACTTGGTATTGTTACTGTGCCCGATTTAAATGGGATGTGGAAAGGCCGAGTTACCTCCTCATACAAATCAGATGATAATACATATTCTATATCTGTAGTCATAACGCAACAGTGGTCTAAAATACTGATTCAGTTACATACTGACAAATCTTACTCTAAAAGTATTACAGCTAGCTTTTTACCAAACGACTCCACATCACCAGAGTTGGTGTATGTTTATGAGAGTGATCCTAATGCTTTGGCCCCCAAATCCATGGAAAGTCATGGTGGCACAGCAAAATTGAGACTTGAAGGCTCTACTTTACGTGGGCAATATTATACTGGACGGGGGCGTGGAACCATAGGTGATATTGTATTAGAATGCTCTAAAGACAACAAAAGTCAGTAAAAATATGTGGGCATAAAGTTATCAATTTGGATTTTGTGCTATTGCTTCTAGAAAATATGATATATTATGTAGTGGTATCTGCAATAAATCAAATACTTGCCAGAAATCATATCTGATGTCAGAATGCTACATTATTTTCAACAAATTTTTACTCAAATTAATTGGAATTTTCTTTTGGCCACTATACTTGCACTAAAATGCTGACTAGCGGGACAAGGCAGAAGATTCTATTATACATAATACCTATAAAGGAAAATGTTGTGGTGTAAATGGTGATGACGTGCTTCTAAAGTGGCATGGTAAATATTCTTACAACGAAACTAATGTTAAAAATTATGTCGGTAACAAAGGTGGAAATTATATGATCAGTGTAAAACTAAAAAACGGAAAATATCGCCCAATATATGTAGGTAAAACCAAATACCTAAAAACTAGGCTACTAGAACACCTTGAAGATAGTAAGAACACATGCCTCAAAAACCATGTTAGTAAACACATGTTGTATTTTAGATATTGCTATGTAAATAATAACAAAGACCGAACCAATATAGAATATACCCTTTACAAAAAATATTCCCATAAATGTAATAAATCTATTCCAGAGGGGGAAAGAATCTTTATAACACTACCATATTAAAACAGATATTTTTTTTCATACCCTGTAGATCTTTTGAAGACAGGTTCTCCCACAAATTCGAGACTTTTCTAATTTAATTCTCTGATGTTGATATTATTCTATTTGATCATATCCTTGGAATAATTTAGATTGCCCAGTGCACGCCGAATAATTTTGATATATCAGAGGATATGATAATATTGGCTCTGCATAGAATGCTGAGGATTTACCAAAAGCCTCGAATTTGTGGATGAATCAATTACTAATTAATGATTTAACTGATTATATGGTCATTTTATAGATCACATCTGTTTATAATTCGAACTAAAAAGTGACTTGAAATAGACTACTCCCTTTTTCAGTTCTTTTGTTTCTGTCTTTTGCTCCTTATCAAAAGAGATATTCAAGCCTTGCATTTCAAAGAATAATTCTGGGGTAATTGATACGGGATCAATTCTTTCTTGTCTGCAACGAGTACAATTAACATTTAACTTTTCTAAATTGACTTTGGATTTATCCATTTGGGCTTTTTCAATAATCATATCCTTTGGATAGAAAATATCTGTTATTCGTGATTTGGGATCCTTTGGTCTGTCTAATGCAAAATGCGCGATTCTATCATTCTCAAATATTGGAACACATTGTTTGTCATCATAAACACGATTAATAACATGACTACAGTTCTTATCTAAAAGGTCTAGTTTGCAGATTGAGCATATTGCCTTATCATAATATGCCCCTGCATTTACTCCTAAACTACCAAACTTATCAGAATCAAGTTGGATGGGACAACTCATTATGATATGATGTTCGGATTCAGGAATGTGGCAACCATATGATTTTATAAAATTACGCATTATTTCATACATTTTAGTGAAATACAGATCACTATTCTTTCCATTTAACTTGTAGCATTCATTGATATATCTAATGGTAAGTAATACTCTACATCGAAATTCATCAAATGTTTCTATATCTGGCAGGTAAGGTCTGTTTGAAAAATATTCAGCTTGTACTGAAAGAAAATTCTCTTTTGAATCTGCTGACAAGTCTTTTCTTTCCTCTAAAATACTAATTGCCATCAAGTAAAGCTGATCAGATTCATCCCAATTTCCAATAGTTGCAGCTTTTCTTGCATCTAATATAAGATCAAAAGGTGACAATTGTTTCCCTCAACATATCTAGAATTTTTAGTACATCATTTACTTCACCTTTTATTGTGATGAGCTCATCTTTATTTATACGAAAAATGCAAAGATGGACTTTAGGAATACTCTGATGTTCGGGAACTAATTTTTCTCTTTTACGATGTGTTATTATTTTATTTGTTAACAAATTACTAATAACTGCAAGTAAAAGAGATAGTCTATATTCACTGATGGCAATTGTCATAAATTCATAATTCCCACCTCGAAAATCTGTATAAGATAACTTGTTTGAATTTAGAATGAGAAACTTGTTATTTTCTTTAATTTCTCTAATTTCTTTAATTATTGAAATTTCCTCAATGGTAAGTGGAGAGTTTGGTATTGCCAAAAAATCATATTTCAAGTATGCATCTTTGAATTTAATATTTCTGTCAGTCAAAAATTTTTCTAACGTTATATTTTCAATCTCCAATATATGATTAAAACTGTTTTGATATATTTCAGTATTTACCCTGTCTGATTCTCCAAACTTGGTGCATGGAAAAGATGTCACAGAGTTTCATACCCATATCATCAAATATGACAAGAGTGACCACATACTACATATCAAAGTCCATTTTGAAGATAAAGAACTCAAAATATCTCAAGTTTATCACCCATACTAGATATGTTGAGGTCAAAGACTCAAATTAACAAAAACACCGAATTTGGTGATGAGCTATAGGTTTAAAGATTATTTAGTTATCAATGTAAGTGAATAAAGAGGTTCGACTTAGATGAGTATTAAAGTTATCACAAGCAAAGATTTTAGCGAATTTGATCTTAATGAGATAAAACAATTATTTGATGAAGTTGGTTTAGAGATTACTATTACTAATGAAAAAATGATCGAGAAGAGCGAAGAATTAGTATCAGCAATTTGGTTTTCTATTAGCATTCCTGCTGTTTTGATTGCAAAACCATTCTTCACAGGCTTTTTTAATAGAATGGGTGAAGATGCATATACTTATTTTAAAAAAATCATTATAAAAATATCCCAAAAACAAAAAAGACAAGAAAATATACAATTCCGCTTTATCATAAAAAAAGATGATGAGCGCATGATTATACTTCCACTTCCTACGGACAACTTAAAAATTGCATTAGATGCTCTACCAGAATTTCTTGATAACAATTTGGATTTGAATGAATGGATTATATTTGATCAGGGGAAATGGAAAAGATTATCAGACAGGTAATGACATCCGATAACTTCCAAGCAGACAGTTTCTAGCAAAGAACATACGTGTGGAACCTGAAAATATCTCATTATCAAATTCTTTTAGAGCTTCTTTCATTATGTGACTTGGCCCAATAGATTACAATCCAGAAAAAATTCATTATACTATAAGATGTATGATATCTGTAGAATTTAGATAGTAAAAGTTGAAGAATAAATGAGGAGTATTGATTGATCATGCAAAAAGCATTCTAATTTTATAACGTCTTCTTTAAATGATTTTCATTTAAATCAAGTTTTTTGTAAATTCATGATCTTTAAACATGTAATCTGTAGTTTTATTGAAAGTACTTGTTCACATGATTTAGCCCAAAATCTGGCAAAACCACTAGATGTACAATTTTCTAGCCTGTCACGTTTTGTTTCACTCTGTATCGTGATATACGTAAATATGTACCCCGAGATTCTGGCATCATCTAATGATTGCAGTGAACCACGTATCTTTCGGTGCACTACAAACTCAACATATACTCTACAGGATTATCAGAAGACATGCATGATTCCCATCCGAATCAGAACATGTCCTGCGGTGCACAGCTTTTTCATGAATACGTTGAACTCGGAATGGCAGAGGGTGGAATTTATCAGCACTTCATTTAAGATATACTGATGTCATTATTAACAACAATGAAACCAGAATCATTTCATAATGTTTCTGTGAAGAGTCATGTAGGGCTATCAAGTAACTGAAATCATTTGAAGTCGGTTGCATAATTACCACAAAATCATCAGGTCAAACACATATGACCCGTTGATCTATTTTGACAAACAGAAAAAGCTTTAGATCATGAGGGTATGGCATATTTGTTGGCAGTATATGATAATGCAAAATACGTTCAACGTAGAATGGACCTAGCTATAACATATGAATCTAGTTGGGAAAATGAACTGAAGCAAGCCAATGATTCCAAAAGAGATGCCATTCAAGTATGCAGTTGAAATGATCATGATTGTAGCCATACTAAGAACAGCATATGGATTTCAATACAGACAATTATCTGGATTCATTGCAAAAACACTGAGCACATAACACACCAGACTATACTGCGTTGTGGCGTAGAATAAAACAGCTTGATGTTAAAATTCATGATGGTTTTACGAGTCTATCAGACAGGAAAGAATCTCCCACAATGTTGGTATATACAACTGGCATAAAACAAGCCAATCGAGGCAAATGGATACGAACAAAGTGGCAGATATGCCGTGGATTTGTCAAGATACATCTGCTGGCAGAGGCAGATACTAAAAAAATATTTGCCGTTATGGTAACTTATGACAAAACTGGTGATTCCCACATGCTAAAGAATGTGCTAGGAAAAGTTGTAAGGCCAGGATGTGAAGCAATAAAGTGTAAAGAATTTGAATATGGTGAGATCAAATGCGTAGAGATAGAGTGTGAAGTAGAGAACATGAAAGATGTACACATGGAATT
>JAPOPJ010000021.1 GCA_026712925.1 Nitrososphaerota archaeon | reverse complement strand
TAGGCAGGACTTGATTAATTATCTCTTAGAATATCTACAGTATTCACTGCTGTACCTCACAACCGCGCCACAGGATTAGATTCTAGAAATAGTATGCCGACAAACGTAGTGGCCACATTAAAATCAGCAATATCGTAGATGATGTTTTTTGTTATGCTGTGGCGAAGATTGTGCAAATAGAATACTTAAATTTGTAGATCACACTAATATTGTATGCCACAAATACAATATGAAAAATATCATACGCCAGAAACTTCTCATGTTTTCAGAATTTCAGTTGACATATCTGACGACATCACTGTAAACCGTGTATGGGGGATTGTTGACAATGGTAATGTTAAAGATTGTCAAAACAACATATCTTCAAGAGAACTGTCATGGCGAAAGTATTTTGGCGACACGCCAATGCCGACCCCAAAACCCGACACGGTAAGAACAGCAGCTGGGACCTTGGGACAAGGTATGGGAATAACTGAGGAAGATATAGAAGATGCTATTTCAGAGATGTGGCAATAATTGAAAAGAATCCACACATCTTACCAACTCATTGTGCAGAATCACTATTTCAGACTGTTTCACTAAGATTTGTGGATCACATGATCAACAAGTATGGCTGATCAAATAACACACACCCACAACTAAATTTTAGACATGAATCTGAGTAGATACAACGCTTTTGAATTAGAGTATAAATTGTGTTTTTTGTTATGTAATGGTGAATACTGCGCAAATGTAATACTTTAAATTTGTAGAGCGTGTTATTAGTGTATGCGTTTATTAGAACAAAAGGAATATGGTATGGAAAAAGATTCTCATGCTTTCAAAGCTTCAGTTAACTTGTTTAGCAAATTTAATATAAATTACGCATTAAAGTTTGCTGGGAATGGTAATAATAAAGATTGTCAAAATTTTATATCTTCAAGAGAATTAGTATGGAGGAATTTTTTTGGTGACGAACCAATGCCAACACCAAAACCCGACACGGCAAGAACAGCAGCTGGGACATTGGGACAGGGATTGGGATTATCTTATAGATCTATAGAAGCTGGACTTAGACAATTAGATGAATGATTTGGAAAGAATCTACATAGACACTAATGTTTTGATTTATTGGCTGTTTCCATCACATCCTGCAACTGCCCAGCCATCTGCGGCTTTTATGCAGGATGTAGAATTAAGTGGAAAATATTATGGAATAATTTCAGATTTTACGTTAAATGAAATGATCAAAGTGATACGAAACGTGCCAGTTGCAGAGAACAAAATCAGTGTAACATCTTGGAAATATGAGATTAGTTTTGCACTAAAAAAAATCTATGCATTGAAGAATAATAATTTTACAGTTATCACCGGTAGTGAAGATGAAGTCAATTTTGAGAATAATATGAATTTTGGTGAAATATCAATTGAGGCAACTCAACTAATGATAGATAATCCAGGCACAACAAAAATCAATGCCAAAGGTGTGGCGATTCATGATGGATTGCATGCTGCAGATTCATTACATGCAGTGTTAGCCAAACGGATGGATTGTAGTAGGATTGCAACATTTGACAATGATTTTGATGAAATTTCTTACTACATACCTAGAATGAATGTAAAGGAGATGTATAGCATATGATTTTAGTTAGTGATGAGGATTTGAACCACATCAACATTATCCAACATTTCCAATCAATTTTACAAATGTGGGAAAGATCTTGGCATAATTCAAAGTACTCTTATTTTGATAGACGGGTGTTATGCACATGATTACAAATGAGAAAAATACAGTCAGTGTTTGCAATACAGAAAAAGAGGAAATTATTATAAATCCAAACATAACAAAACGAGATGACAAAATCAAAAAAGATTATGTACTTCTTCGAAACTATGATGAAAACATTCGCCCCATGAGAGGAATGCAGCTCAAGTCTGCCATGATATCGATAAACAGAATAGAAAAAAATGAATTATCACTAGCAACCTTTACTGATATAGGAAAGGTGAATGCAAAATCCATGTTTCAAGCAAATATTATTTCTGGCATTATGATGTACATTGAAGACCTTGTTATTTTATCAGAATCATTTAAAAGTGAAATTCCGTATTACAAACTACTAGACCCATCTGATAAAAACCAACATGATGTAGAAATAATGATTACCGAATTTTGTAAAGACGTGAATACTTTTTCCAATGAAGAGTTTCGTAAAATATTTGGTTACATAAAAGATTCAAACCTTTTGGATCTGGAAGACGAGGAAAAAAATCTTGTCGAGCAAGTCATCCATGAAAACATTGTGGAGTTAAAGAGAGTATTTATTCAAATAAAAAAATTTGCGAAAACACATTATTCAGTATTTAAGAGATTCAAACATGCAGGAGCTCCGTTGATACCAAGTGCAGTTGGAACAATCTCTAAAGATGCATTCATTTCAGAATTTGAATCATGTATTACTATTTCAGATGGTAAAGATCCACTCGAGGACATAATTGTTATTCCGTTATCAAAAGATGTGTTGAAGGCATATAGTATTATCAGCGAAGCGATTCAAATGTGTCTTAAAGATATGGTCAAAAATCACATAAATTGTATAGAGCAGATGCTCACTGGAGTACTACCAGTTAGACACTACTCTTTGGAAACCTTTTCTGCAAAGGACGAAGACATGTA
The DNA here is from genome assembly GCA_026712925.1 of Nitrososphaerota archaeon. Lineage (GTDB taxonomy): Archaea > Thermoproteota > Nitrososphaeria > Nitrososphaerales > Nitrosopumilaceae > JAPOPJ01. Next base: position 12,486 of record JAPOPJ010000021.1, on the reverse strand, counting down.
TCAAAAAACTATCAAAAAATTTTGTGGCAAACATCCACATTATATAGATGACTTAAAAAAAATCAGTCATCAGCCTAAAATAGAAAAGGAGAAACTCCAGTGGTATATTGACCTACCAGATTTTTTAAAGGAATGTAGCGAAAGAAAATAAACCTAGAGATCATCTAGTCATACCCGTGCATTCCAAGCACGAAACCACCACATTTGGTACAACTTGCTCTAATATTGCGTGTCTTTCACACTATACAGACCATTTAGTTTCGAGCTCCTCTAATCATCTACATCTTTCTGACACGTCAATGACGTACCTGTTAACACTACATTCCCAACAAAATTTTTACATGCCCGGCAGTCAACATATCCATGCTACGAGTAATTGGCAGTACGGATGTTAAAGCCACCCTCCCGTATGACACCAATTGTGCAAATAGGACACTTTAAAACTATGGACTATGTTGATAATGTATGTCTGTATTGAAACATGAGGAATATGGCGTGCATGAAGCCCCTTTTACTTCTACAATTATTATAGATAATGAATTTTCCATAAACATTACGTTAGCGCCTGCAGACAAAGATCGTGATAAAGACAGTACGACTTCAAGAGAAGCAGGTTGGAGAAATTTATTTGGTGACACGCCAATGCCTGCCCCAGACCCTGACGTGATAAGAAAGGCAGCTGGTATGTTAGGTCGAGACATTGGAGTAACTGCCGAGGACGTAGAAGCTGGACTTGCACAGATAGAGTGAGAGTTTGGAAAGAATTTACATAGATACCAATGTTTTAATTTATTGGCTATTTCCAACACACCCTGCAACTGCCAAGCCATCTACGGCTTTTATGTCAGATATAAAATCAAGTGGAAAATATCATGGAATAATTTCAGATTTTACGATAAACGAGATGATCAAAGTAATACGAAGCATTCTAGTTACACGCAAAATCACCAACGCATCATCTTGGGAAAATAAGATTAAATGGGCAGTAGAAAAAATTTACAATCTGAATAAGGATGATTTTACTGTTGTCTTTGGTATGGCATATGAGGATAATTCTGATGATGATATGGGTTTTGGAAGAATATCATATGAAGCAACCCAACTAATGAAAGAAAACCAGGAAAAATAAAAACTGACACCAAGGGCAGAATTACTCACGTTGGTTTATCTACAGCAGACACAGTACATGCAACGTTAGCCAAATGGATGAATTGTAGTAAAATTGCAACATTTGATAATGGTTTTAATGAGATTTCTGACTATTTGCCTAGAATGAATATAAAGGAAGAGTATCCCATATGATGATAGTTATGAAAAATGGGGTTTGGTCTACATCAGAGCTTTTAGATGTTTCCAGTCGATTTTATGAATGCAGTATAAATTCTAGTATGATTCAAAATATTCTTTTAATTTCCAAGTATTAGATATGACTACAATGGAAAAAAACACTACTATACGAAGTGCAGTAAGAAACAGCAATAAAAATACAAATATTATAAGACGAGCAGATGAAATTAAAAAAGACTATATCCTTCTTCGAAACTATGACGAAAACATTTTCCCCATGAGAAGAATATTGCTAAAAACAACCATGAAGTCAATAAGAGGGATAGAAAAAAATGCATTTCCACTAGAATATTTCTCGGACAAAATAAAATTAACGTCCATGTTTCAAATGGATGTCATTTCTGGTATTATGATATACATTGAAGATCTTTTTATTTTATCAGAATCATTTAGGAGAAAAATCCCATACTACAAACTGTTGGATATGTCTGATGAAAATCAAGATGAGATAGGAGAAATAATTGATAAGTTTTTCAAAGATGTAAATTCCTTCTCCGACAAAGAGTTTTGTAGGATTTTTGGATATGTTGAAGATCTAAACACTTTGGATCTAGAAAATGATGAAAAAGTTCTTGTCAAGAAAATCATACAAAAAAACATTACAGAATTAAAAAGAGTCTACTTTCAGATAAAAAAATTTGGAAAGACACATCATCCAATATTTAGAAGATTCAAGCATGCAGGATCTCCACTGATACCAGGAGCAATATCTACCATATCTAAAGACCCACCTCTTTCAGAATTTGAGTCATATACAATTGTCGCAAATGGGAAAGATCCACTAGAGGATGTAATTGCAATTCCATTATCAAAAGATATTTTAGAAGGGTATCGTATTATTATCCAAGACATTCAAACCTGCCTTGCAGATATAGTCAAAAACCATAAAAGTTGCATAGAACGGAATGTCACAGGGATTCTCCCAGTTAATTGTTATTCTTTGGAAAATTTTTCTTTAAAAGACAAAGAAATATACAAAAAAATTATCAGCAAGTTTCATAACAAGCATCCATTTCATATGGATGATTTAAAAAAATTCCACTATCACACCAAAATAGAAAAGAAGGAACTCCAGTGGTATCTTGACCTGCCAGATTTTCTAAGAGAGTATAAAACAAAAACTGCAAAAAAATCATCCTAGTTATATAATGCATGAAAAATTCAGTAATTGTTACAGTCAAGATGCTACAAGCACAAAAACATCACATCCCACACCATCTTAGTGTGTAACCCCAGATACATGGCAGGCATTTGTGATAGACATTATTTGCAGATATAATAACTTGTCAAATCCTCTTTGCATACAGTTTATGTTATTATATCTGCACCAGATGCAAGCCTATTTCCATATTGTAATGGTTGCCGTGTCCTTAACCCAGTTTTGCTGCTCGTCGTATGCCATAACATGAATCTTGTACAGACCCTCAAGTACAGGCTCACCATCACTCTTGTGTTGAGACCACACCCGTACTAGTTCAGCACGAGGTTCTAGTTGTAATTCTTCATCAGGTGTGTTTACCCATGCAACAATCTCAATCCCCGCCAAGTCGGTGATCTTTAACCCAAGAGTGTGATTATGATACCGTAGCTGTACCGTACCAGAATTGACTATTTTGAATGTTATTTCCTCCCCTTTTTTAAAATCAGTCTTTTCGATAACTATAGAAATAGATGGTCCATCTACAAATACCAGTTGATTCGTATTCTTCATATCAAGTAAATACACCCCAAATGCCAGACCTGCCACAACTCCCACTATAACAAACAGCATGAGACTTTTTACAAACACTATAAAATGATTTTTCCCTAATGTTTTATTCCTTTGGAGTAGAGTGTGTCCGCCATTTCTTGGGATATGTACCTGGTGCCATTATTATTCTCCTAGTCTCAAATGCATATCCCTTTGTAGCATCTTTAATCTCATATTCAGACATCACACTCTGGGCAAGCGCCACTGCTTCACCTTTTTGTGTATACACCCCTACTATATCGCCTTTTTTGAGGTTTGCTGTAACTTCTAAAACTCCAGGAATCGCAAGCTGTGCGCCGTGGCACAATGCATCTACTGCAGAATCTCTGATTACAACTGATTTTAACTCACTGAGTGCATGCTCTACAGGTCTTATCATGCTAGCTAGTTTGGAACTGTCTTTTTTTTCTTCCCATACTGCAAATGCATCTGCTAACTCATGCAATGTTACAAGGCCATCATTTTCTGAGAATTGATGCACACGCGTCCTGCGAAGCTCAATCATTGTTGCTCCAGGACCTAGAATCTCCCCAATATCATAGTATAATTTTCTAATATAGGTACCCGCCTCACATGATATGCGCGTCAACAGTAATCGCTCTTTTTGTTCAAGTACTTCTAGCTCATATATGGTACGCGTTCTGGTCTGCCGTAATACAGAGGAGCGTTGTGGAGGTCGCTGGTAGATTTCCCCTCTGAATAAATTGACCACATTTGCAAGTTTTTCTTTGGATGCAAGGGAGTGGATTCTGCCAAGTGCGTGATATTCCTTTGGTCCATAAAGCAATACACCTAATGCCTTTGTAGCCTCGCCAAGTCCCAGCGGTAAGACACCAGATACCTGCGGATCAAGTGTTCCACTGTGTCCAATCTTTGGAATCTTTAAAATTCTCTTGGTCCATGCAACTGTCTCATGACTAGTAGGACCTGGCGGCTTGTCTAAAATTATAATGCCATAATTGAGCAGCTGCTCAATTGATCGTTTCTCAGGATATATGCCATAGTTGTTGTCTGTTATATCTTGGTCAACTACTACAAGATTTTGCAGTTGCTTTAGCGTCATGATATATTCCTCACAGATTTTACAGCAGAATCAAGTACCTGCTTTGCAGTAAGGTTGTCAGTATTTATCATTATATCAAATACGGATTTGTTTGGTCCGAAATCAAAGCCATACAGTTTTTTATAAAGCATCTTGTTTTTGTCAAATCTTGTCTTTGTTATATTGTATGCATCCTCCGAGCTCATATTATCCCTGCTTTGCATTCTTTTTGTACTGCTATCATGCGAAGCATCAAGCCATATCTTTATCCCAGATTTGACAAGCCAAGGAATGGTATAACTGGTAATTACAACCCCGCCATTCAAATACAATAAAAGCAAATGCTCATCTAGTTTTTTGTCAAACTTGGGGTCTTGCTCCCTCATGCTGAGAAACTCCAATCCCTCCAAAGTATCCCACCAGTCATTGCCCGTAGGATCATACCCTTCATCCCTTGCCATCTCTTTTAAAATATCACCACCACTAAGATATCTAACATCAAACTCTGCGGCTAACCCTTTTGCAACTGTGGTTTTTCCAACTGCAGGTGGCCCGGAGACAACTATTGATTTTTTCAACTGAGATCCATCGAAGTTTTTGTGAGTTTCATTATAATCCCACTAAATGCTATCGAGGATAGAAAATACCAAGCCCAAAGATACAAGGCGTTTTCCTCAGTGCATACATGCTCAGAGTCTGCTGCCTGCTCAGCAGTACATGTTAGCTGAAAGAACTCGCCGGGGATCACATTTAGTGGTATTGGTGATACTGCAACTGTATATGAAAATAGTTGTGGCAGGACAAGATAAAATATCAAAATCAATGGAACAAATGTAATCATCATTGGCCTCATGTTCATCTGCATCATTTCCATGGACATTTTGTTCATGTAGGATGATTTTTTGTTGAGCTCATTTGTCTTTGCCTGATCTTTTGCCCGGATTGCAGCAATTCTTTCCTTCTGCCAAGATTTTGTTTCCTTCATTATTCGTTTGAGTTTTGTCTGATCTACCATCTTTTTTCTAACCCCGGCGTTAAACAAATTCAACAGTATTCCAAACCCAGAGACTGCAAACATTGAGGCAATAACACCAGAAATTATAGGATCATCACTACCCAAAGCCCCTGCACGCCCGGACATAAAGTCAAAGAGACCCCCATCGTCCTGCAGGAATAGTCCGTCTAAAAATAATAATATTATATCAAGTTCCATTATTCATAACCCCAGTGCCTTTATAATTATACTAGCAGCTTCATCAACTTTTCCCTCATCATTTTGGACAAACTTTACTGGGCTTCCAGTAATTACTGCACATGCAGAGATCATCCCTGCTTGTACGTCTAGTTCAGCCTTTATGTCAGGCAGTGTTATCAGGTCACGATTCCTAGAGGTATCATTTATTCTTCTACTGTAAATCTCCTCTGGTTTTGCAGAAACAGAGATAAAGTTAGTTGGCTTTATTATCTCTAGGACGTGTTCTGGTAAGCCAGGATAATATCCTTCAGGAGAGCTGATAAACGCATGTGTATCTACAATTACTACATCATCATCAAGCTGTGATATTTTTTTAGCAGCTGTTTTTTGAAGATTTTGTTGTTTAGATACTGCAAGCTTTCTCATCTCGTCTCTGTCCTGTATGCCATTTTCCCTTGCAGTCTCAAGCATCATGGTTCCAAAGCTGTTAACACTAGCCTTTATTTGACGGCCACGTAATATCTCGACTACCTTTGCAAGAAGTGTTGATTTTCCAACACCAGGTATTCCCACTAGTACTACAAGCTTATTTTCTTCCAAGCAACGCACCTAACCGAGGCATGACTACTTCCACCTGTTCTCGGACCAGCTGGGTATAATAATTGATAAGAATGTCAACCATAAGTAAAACTCCAATTCCAGAGCCAAATACTCCCAATACATCAGATACGCCTGCAAGTAAGCCAAGTATGGCGGATCCTATTATTGTAACAGATGGGATGTATTTGTTTAACAACGCTTCTACTGGCCGGTTTGATCTCCTAAATCCAGGAATTTGTACGTCTGCATCAAGCAGGTTTTGAGCTGCACTCTTTGGCGAAAGACCTCCTAGCTCTACCCACAATCTTCCAAATACGATTACAATCCCTATCATAAATAGCACATATCCTACTGCACGACCTGGATCATTTGCCGCTAATTCCAATCCCCTAGGTGGTGTGATATAGTAGATTAGACCCCCTATTGGGGTAGACGGACTCGTGGGATCAAATTGACCTAAAAAGTTCATGAAAAAGTTATTGTTCCGCGGGTTAAAGTTTGCCCAGAACATTTGTCCTATAAATACCGCATTTGCAGTAAGGGCTGATGCTAAAATTACAGGAATATTTGAGACATACATCATTTTAATTGGATATACTGCTGAGAACCCACGATACTTTGTAGAGACAATTGGGATTTCAATCTTCATTCCCTGTGTAAATACAAGAATCAACAAGACACCAGCTGTAAGACAGAGGCCAAATATACTAGGCAGTTGATTTGAACGGAAAAAGACATTTGATAAATCTCCATTCATGATTGACTGGCCTACATATGGTAAGATGCCAATCGTGCCACCATCACCGGCAGGAAGCGGGCTGAAGAGACTCCACAATATTTGCTGAGCCACACCTGCCATGATGAACAAGCTTATTCCACTTCCAAGTCCCCAGCCTTTTTGTATAAGCTCATCTAGGAACATGATAATTATGGATGCGGCCATCAGCTGCCCTATCATGATATACATAACATGAGGTTCAGTTATTCCAGGCCCGTACACTGCTATAGCATATACAACTGATTCGGCAATAATCACAATATAGGTTACCAGCTTGGTTGCAGTCTGAAATATTCCTCTCTCTTCAGGATTTCTAAAGTTGAACTTTAGTATTTCAGAGCCTCGAAGTAATTGCATGAGCAGACCAGCAGTAACTATAGGTCCAATCCCAAGCTCAACTAGTGTACCTTGTTGTGATGCAAAAATGACTCTAGCAAACTGCAAAAAGTCAAACTCTGGAGCAGTTGCACCAAATAATGGAGTCTGGCCCATTACCATATAGATTAGTAGTGCGACTCCACACCAAAGCAGTCTCATAGAGAGTGGAATCTTTTTTTTCGGTTTTGGAACCTGTGGAATATATGGCTCTGCTCTAAAGACTATCTTCCGGATTAGTGCAGTAGCACTACCTTCAGCCATTGCGGGTCAACACCTCTCCCCCGACGGCCTTGATCTTTTCTTCTGCAGATGCGGTGAATTTTCCAACTTTAATCAAGTATGGAGTGGTGGCTTTTCCGCCGCCAAGAAGCTTGTCATATCCTGCAGCAGTGAGATCTATGATCTTTTTGCCCCCTTCATCACTTCCAAATTTTGCAAAAAGGTCATCAAGATCACGAATACTAGCCCATTTTCGAGTTACATTTGGGTGCGGTGGGCTAGTAGAACGGTGTCCAAAGTGATCTGGATCCTCCTTTAGTAATGTACTGTAATGGTGCTTCATCATTCCAGAGACTCCAAGTCCTCCCTTGTGGCCGCTTGCACGATGCTGACCTACTTGGCCCCATCCCATGTGTCGTCCGCCCCTGAGTCTTCTTGTCTTTCGTAGTCTTGTTGCCATCTTAGATCATATTCCTAACTAGTGTGCCTAGCTCATTGTTTTGTCCTAAAACGCCTTTTTGTCCATACAACTTTTTTGTACTTCGTTTGAATCCGTGCCTTGGAGGTGCAAGTGCAAACCATGGCTTTAGCGGCTTTAATTTTGAGAGGACTGCTTTTCCCTCAGAGAGTGCTGTTGCAAGATCATCAATAGTTGCAAAGCCAAGCTCTTTGAGATCATCTGCATTAATTTTTTTGTAACCAGATTTTCTTGCCTTTTTCTCCAAGAGTTCTTTTGTCAAAGCTGTATCAATTTCAAACCATGATATGTAGTGCTTTATTTTATTTAACATACCAAGTGTGTTATATTTTGCAGGTAAGATTGTAGCTCGGTATTTTTTTTCCAACTTTAGTAGATTCATTGTATATGTTGCCCAGTGAGGAACATCTGCCTGCCCTTTTATTCTTACAACAAGATACGCGTTTGCCATCATTATCAACCTTGACTGAATGTCTGCCTCAGGCAGTTCAAAATAGCAGTAGATGTAGAGTTCATTGTAGGTGTAGAGCCTTTTGCCGTAGTCCATGCATCCTTTAATCCTGCAAGCTCTAGCAGGCGTTTTATCTTACCTCCTGCTACAAGCCCTAGGCCACGCGGAGCCGGAATAATTTCAATTGTAACACTTCCACCCTTACCTCTTACCTTAAATGGTACAGAATGTTTTTGATCACATCTGCATTCCCAACTGCCGCATCCAAGCTTGATAGGATTAACATTAAGATATGCTTGGTTGGTTGCCTTTTCAATTGCAATACGCATTTGTTTTGACTTGCCTTGACCAATTCCAAGGTAGCCGTTTTCATTGCCTGCTGCCACGATTGCCTTGAATCTAGTAGATTGGCCATTTGATGTCATTTTTTGAATTATTCCCACATCTACAACCTCGCTTTTCAAGTCAGGCAAAAGTTTTTTGATGATTCCTGCCTCTTGGATTCGCAGGCCGTCCTGAATAATCGCCTCCAGTGAAGTAATTTCCCCTCCTGCTACTTTTTGTCCCAAGATTGTTTTTGGAATCCAAACTTCTTCTTCGGGTTCACGTCTTGGTCTTCTTGAACCACCAGGTCTTGAACCACCGGGTCTTGGACCGCCACGATGTTGTCCACTTTGCGTTGTTTGGCTCATACTATTTTACCTCAGCATCTATTGTGGACTTTAATTGTGGAATATCATTTTTTACTGTAAGATGCTCACCATTTATTCTCTCATCAGGTGGAAATGTTTCTGAATCAGCAGGTACTGAAAGCCCAGCATCAATGACACCTTTGAGGGCAGCGGCCATTCTCTGCGTGTATCTTCTCGTACCAGTGTACAAGATGGCATTACTGACATTTTGTGTCAAGGCTTTCTTTCCTGCAAGGTAGCCTGTCAGGTATGCAGCAGGTATGCTTTTTCTAGAGCCCTTCCAGCCCTTGGCAAGAAGGTACCTAGAGTGTGCAAAGGCCAACACACGATCTCCAGTCATACCCGGTTTTAATATCTGAACTTGGGTATTTTCATTAGTTATATTGACTGTGATAAAGTCGCGCTTGCCCATAAGCATGGTTCCACGTTTTTTATAATTGGTTTTCTCCTCCCGGAGCCTGCGCAATATCTTGGAATAGGCCATTCTATAGAACACGGGTTTGAATCTGCTCTTATATACGTTAAAGAAACAAGTAGCTAGGGATGATTACATACAATATTAGGTATGGTGAAGAATTTGCTTATTTCCTAAATGCTGGGATCAGTCACATACCAGAACTAGATGAATGAATGCCCAGATGTGTTCTTCCCCAAACTCTGTACATGGATTAATTTGAGCCTTTGACCTCGATATGTCCATCTTTTATGACAAATTTGAGGGATTTTGGATTCTTTAGCATCTTCAAAATGGGCTTTGGTGCATATCAGTATATGGTCACTCTTACCGTGTTTGGTGTTATGGGTGCGATAAATCCCTTGGCATTTTTTGTACAGCCAAGCGCCGAGTTTTGGGAAGAACACTATCGAGGGAGGGTGTGTAGATAGATCAGTTGTATTCAATAGGGGAACAAAAAACGAGTAAGCGTTAATAGTTATGTATTTAAAGTAGCTGGAAAGTGAGGCGGAAAAGTTAAAAAGTTAATTTTGAGTAAGGCACCAATGCAAAGTGATGATAAAACGGTTGATGATGTAAAAAAGTTCTCAAACAACATTTACAAACCAAGAAAAAACAACCTGTAAAGATCCCGTACTAATTGCAGTTACAGGTGCTATATGAGAATGATTTTTTTCCCGTGGGTAGTGACAAACGCTTTAAAAGAACTAAGAAAAGAAGGCAATGTTGTACGTCTTGACAAGAGCGATATACCAGAACTAAACAATTTAAAAGCCTCGAGCCTAACATTCTATGTCAATACCAACGCGACAAGCACTGACCACGAACTTGGTATTGTGAAAAAACATGCAATGAGTACTGCAAAACTTGTAGGTGCATATAGTGATCCAGATACCATAAGGGCAAAAGGAAATCAACTAGAATCACTTGTGGAAAATCAATTGCGGATATTACAATTCAAGATAGTATGAAAGAACACCAACAAGTACAATGAAATGAAATGGACAAAGACAAACCATAACTTGGATTTTATTGCAGAAAAAAACAACCTTGTGATTGGAGTCGAAGTAAATACTTTGGACATCATCCCTCCAGACGAAATTGATAGAAAAATAGACGCGTGTAGACATTTAGATATCATACCTGTTTTTGCAGTGAGATGGATCAAGCCCCATGTAGAATGCATACAGAAACAGGGGGATTCAACGCGTCATTCAAAACACAAATTTACCCTTTTGGTTATGAGACGCGTGTAAAGAAATTATATAATAGAATGTCTGTACGCAACAAGACAGATAGGAAAGGACATCGACCGGAATTTCCAGTTACAGTAAGGAACACGCTACCTGAAAAACCTGTGGCACTATTTGAAAGGTGGATCAAACGAGTTGAGGTTACGCCACCTTGTGTTGATACTACTGTCAGATGCAAACATAAAAGTTAGTTTTATAGAAAGACCGCAAAGTAGGAACACATTGTTATCTAGTCTGCATAATTCAAAATATCTCTGCACCCATGACAGTATTGATGGGATGATATGATCTGTGCAGAAAAGCGCATATTCACACATTAATCTCGAATCAGAGAAGCCAACAATGCCTTTTGTGTATGGAGCCGGTTTTCTGCTTCATCCCAGACAACTGACTGCGGGCCGTCAATTACGCCAGCAGTAACCTCGCTTCCACGTTTTGCAGGAAGGCAGTGCATGAATATTGCATCATCATTGGCCTTTTTCATGAGTAGTTCATTTACTTGGTATTTTGGAAGGAATTTTTTTGTTCTGCCTTGTTCCAAATTGTGAATGGATGTAAACGTATCAGTTGCCACTATATCGGCATTCTGTACTGCCTTGTATGGATTTGTTATAACCTCTACATCAGTCATTTTTGCAGACTCTTTAATTGTATTCTTGTCTGGTTCAAGGCCCTTTGGTGTGGCAATAGATATAGACATGCCAGATAGTGCCGCACCATATATCATAGAATTACACACATTATTTCCATCACCAATCCAAGATATTTTAAGTCCCTTGAGTTTTTTCTTTTTTTCTTTTATGGTCAAAAGGTCGGCAAGTATTTGGCACGGATGAAACGAATCAGATAGTCCATTAATTACAGGGATTGTTGCATGTGTTGCTAGTTTTTCAATCATGTCATGTTCATATACACGTGCTAGTATACAATCAGTGTATCGAGATAAAGTCTTGGCAGTATCATCGACTGATTCACCCCGAGATAGCTGCATGTCATTTGGAGAAAGATTAATTGAATGTCCCCCTAGCTGAAACATACCCACCTCAAAGCTTACACGTGTTCTGGTGGATGGTTTTTGGAAAATCATTGCAAGTGTTTTGTTTTTTAAAACAGGTTTGTAGAGTTTCTTACCTGCTTGCTTTTTTAGTTTGATAGAATCAGAGATTAATCCTTCAAGTTCCTTTGGGGATAGTTCCTTTAGTGTGAGTAAATCTTTGGTTTTGAGTTTCATTTCTTGAGAAATCCAAGTACTCCTTTTTTCTTTTTGGGTTTTTCTTTGTCATTGTTGTCATTATAATCATCATGTGTATCATTTGAAGGTCTTGTGTCTGTCGGGCGACCTTGTTTTATCCATTGGCGTATGCTGTTTCCAATCTTAATTGCTTCATCATCGTTTTCTGGTGGCGGTATATCAAACAAGTCTGAATAGTTGAAAATGTCTTTGTCATCAATGCCAGCAAATGGATCAGTCTGAGATGAATCGTGTTCTGACTCTTGCGAGGTTTTTTGCTCTGGTTGTGTTTTAGATGACATCTCTGGTGTGGCTGATTTTTGTGATATCTCTGGTGTGATATCTGATGTAGTCTCGGCAGGTGGTTCCGTGGTTTTTTGCTCTGGTGGTGTTTTGGGCGGTATCTCCGGTGTGGTTGGTTTTTGTGTTGGTTCCTGTATAGTCGCTGGTGGAGTTTTTGTTGGTTCCTGTAGAGCCTCTTGTGTATGGGGAGTATTTACATGAGGTTCTGATGTGACTGGTTCTTGTTCTGGTACAGCCTCTGATGGAGTCTCTGATGGAGTCTCTGATGGAGTCTCTGATGGAGTCTCTGATGGAGTCTCTGATGGAGTCTCTGAT
>JAPOPJ010000023.1 GCA_026712925.1 Nitrososphaerota archaeon | reverse complement strand
CCGTCTCTTTCAAATTCCAATGTGATAGATTCGTCTCTAATGTGCGGTGCTTCATCTAGTCTCTCTCTTGCATAGTCAACATACTTTTGCTGAATATCTACTCCGTAGAATTTCCTTCCTAAATATTTTGCAACCTTTGTAGTTTGACCCGCACCGTTGAATGGATCCAGTACCGTGTCGCCTTCGTTGGAATATAAATTCAACAATCTGTATGGTATCTCTTCGGGATATGGGCAGGGATGATCCAAGAATCCGGGTGGCACAGGAGCAATATGCCAAACAGAATTTACTATTTCTTTCCATGTCACGTCTTGGTTGATATTTGTAAATGCATACTCCATTTTTCTCAACTGGTTCTTTCCTTTCCTCATCACAAGTATCACCTCGTGCATTATGTTTGCTCTAAAGTATGATGGATATGGGCGCTGCACAAAACTGCCAGCTCTGTTTGCACCGCCGGTTACCTTGTGCCATACTATCTCTTCATGGAGACTCCACCCTTGTGAGTATAGCCCTGATACAAGCAGTGCTGGAAGTGGCTCAAGTGTTCCCTTGTTTATCTCGTTTCCTATTACAATACAACAGTATCCGCCCTCCCTTGTAACTCTATGAACTTGGTTGAAGATGTCGCACATCTCCTTGATATAGTCTAGAACTGTGATTGAGAGTTTCCCACGATAATTTTTTTTAGGATCATTTCCATGTTTTACGTGCATGCCATAGTCTATTGCATTTCTGTATGGAGGTGATGTTATTGTAATGTCGATAATTCCGGGCTTTAGTTTTGAAAGTACATCCATATTATCCCCGCATTCTATCTGATTGGACTCCATTTCCGAATTTTATCACAGATTTTCCGCACATTAAGGTTTTGGATATGAAATGATACATTTAGGTGTGATTCAGTCTAGGCAGAAAATCATACCATTATACAAAATCACACATAAAATAATGAATCATAGCTGTATGATATTCTAGATGTAAATATCTGTGGTGAATTATATCGTCTTTTTGTTCTGGTGATACTATGTGCTCTACAAGACCATATTTAGGCAGGCATTAGTTCAACACGTCAAACTTTCTACTTGCTCTAGCCCGGTATATGATGTCTGGTCTTCGCAGGAATATGCCAGATTCAATCACCCCTGGAATCTGTTTTATCTTGCGCGTCAGCGTGCCTGGATTCCGTATCATGCCAAAGTTACAGTCAAGAATAATATTTCCATTCTCAGTAAAGAATGGATACCCCCTGTCAAGCTCGCGAAGTTTTGGTTTTGCACCTAATGCCTTGACTGCATCTGCTGCAGAGTTTCTTGCCTGTGGATGAATTTCCACAGGAACCTCCCTTGTAAGATATTTTACAAACTTTGTCTTGTCTGCCATGACTATTACTTTTTTTGCAAGACTAAATAGTATGTTTTCTCGTAATAGTGCACCTCCTCCGCCTTTTATGATGTATTTTTTTGAGTCAATCTGGTCTGCACCATCAAATACCACGTCGATGTGATTTACTTGATCTGCACTTACAAGCGGAATCCCTGCTTTTTGTGCTATTATCTTTATTTGCAACGAGGTAGGCACTCCGATAATCTTGTAGTTTTTGTCTTTTACTAGACTTGACATGGCTCTAACTAGTGCTGTTGCCGCTCTTCCGCTTCCAAGCCCTACTATGCTATTATCTTTTACATGTTTTAGCGCATCAAAAGATAATGCCTCTATGGCATCATCGTAGGACAATTATTCTACCTCTACCTGGTCTAGCCTAGCCATGACTTTTCTGATGTCGCCTTTGATTTTATCAATGTCATCAACATCAATATTATCATCTGGTATGGATAACTCATCTTCAGGTTCTGGAAGAGCCTTGACTCTGTTGATTTTTTCAACCTCTTTTTTAATGTCTATTTTTGGCTTTTGCATTGGGGATGTTTTTGGCTGAGCTATTTGTGTAGGTGTTACATTTGCAGTGGTCTTTTTGGGTTTTTGCGTGTCATGTTGTGTATGATGTTGTATGGTTTGTTGTGTGGATTGTTTTGGAGTTTGTTTTACCAGTGATGGAAACTGCGGTGTCTTGCCTGGAAGGCTGGTCAATGTTGTAATCTCAAATGACTGGCGCGTCTTTGCGTTTTGTTTCTTCTGTCCCTCAAAGTCAAACTGCGTATTTGCTATATGTTCACTTGCTGGTTCTTTTTGTTTATCTGTGGGAATCTTTTTTGACTTTGCGTCAGATTTGGTATCATATTCTTTAGTATTGTGTTCTTTGGTTTGCTGCACTGTCATCTTTGAGGAAAGCTCGTAAAGTCTATCATCTAACTTTGAGAGTTTCTGGTCCATTAATGTGAGTAGTCCATCCCCGACAGGTCCAAGGTCCGGGTGTCTTCCTGCCTGTTCTAGCTTTTCTAACTTTACCATTACAACTCCCATTTGGTGTTGATATTTTAGCAAGAGTCTGTCGCGCTGGATTTTAGAGTATTCGGTATCATCCCGGTATAGTCTAGAGATTGTCTTTGCAAGAAGTTCTTTTTCTATTTTGAGTGAGTTTATCTGGCTTTTAATGTGGGAGTCTGCCCCGAGGCTGAGCAACCGCGGCTTGTTTCTTGGAATTTTTCGTACAGCAACAGCTGTAGCAACACCTGCAAGCGAACTAAGAATTATGACAATCTCTTGCATTTACGTGTACCATTTGATCCAAGAATATTTTCTGCGCTTGGCATCTGGAAAACCGCAACTCGAACATCGATGGTGCCTTACGTGGAGTGAGTTTTTACCGCATCTTCTACAACGTATGTGGACTTTTTTCTTTGTAAAGCCTCCCATGGATGTTGTACCTTTTGTCATTCCATTCCCACCTACTTTGATGCCGGGGGTGGTGAAATCATAACCACATTATCACCCCTTACTACAATGGTTCCAAGACTCTTTGATTCGCTTCCAACAGGGATCTCTTCTGAAGAGTCAAGCAACAGGTTCATGTGCTGATCAAATCCGAGTAGGTTGCCGCGGATTGTCTTGTTACCTTTGAGCTTTATCAGGACTATCTGATTGATACTCTCATCCAACACTTTTACTGCCATATCGACGGACATCTATTTCACTTATTGGCTTTGATACTGAGGGATTATATTAAAATTTCATTGGTGAAACTATGGATTGTTTTCTGTAAGGCAAGTTTGACACCTTTTTTGCATATTTTCGACTATTTCGGACATTATTGCCTGTCCTTTCTTCTTTGTAGCCCTAGTAGGGTCTCCCCAGACCCCATTTTTGGTAACTGCTGGAAATGACTTTGCTGCAAGGCGGCCTAGTCGCCTGATCTCATTTTCACTCATATTATCTGTGACTAGTCCTTTTCGGGCAAGTTCCATCTTGACATTTTTTGATATGGCAAGCATCAGCGATGTCTCTACATGCCCGGCATGGTCAAACTCTCCGTCCATAAAGTGCCAGTATGACAGTATGTGTACGTTAAGCATACCCTCTGTATCTTTGTTGATTTTTTCATCAAGTCCTTTTAGGGCACTTGTGTTTCCGTGGTGTCCATTTACTATGAATATTATCTTGATGCCACACTCAAGTAATGATGTGCAAATATCTTTTAGAACTCGGCGCAGTGTTGTCTCTTTCAAACTCACTTGGAAGAGCGGCGCATGTTCTGCTGATACACCATATTTTACTGTGGGAAGTAGTAAATAGTTCATCTTTTTAGCTAATCTTTTTGCTACTTCAGAGACTATATCACTGTCAGTTGATATTGGCAAGTGTGATCCGTGTTGTTCTATTGCACCAACTGGAATGATTGCTATCTTTTTCTTTTTGATATACTTTCTGATTACAGGATCTGACTGTATGCTAATGTCTGTCATTTGAGTCACTTGGATTTAACGTGGACTTTTCTCCAACGGACATCAAGCTTGTTTTCTAGGTGCATCTTTACAGCTTTTAGAAGTGTACTGGCTTCTAGTTTTTGCCCCTTTGATTTTATTTGTTCTAGTGTGTCATTTGGGTTTACCTTAAATGAATCCTGAAATATTATAGGTCCCTGATCCAAGTTTTCAGTTACATAGTGAGATGTGACACCGATAATTTTTGTTCCCCTCTCGTAGGCTTGTGCATATGCAAGTGCTCCTGGAAATGCTGGCAGAAGCGAGGGATGAATATTGATGATTCTGTTTGGATATCTCCACACAAAATTGGGGCTGAGAATCCTCATGTATCTTGCCAATACTATAACATCAATGTCATATTCTCTGCACACTTTGATAATCTTTTCTTCTGCTTTTGTTTGGTTTTTTTCATCTATGGTGATAAATGGCACTGATGCCTTTGCTACATCTGATTTTAGTGTGCCTTCTGTTCCAACTATTACCTTGATTCTTCCACCTAGACTATTCTTTTTGGATGCCTCTAAAATTGCCTGCAAACATAGTGGCTCTTTTGTAACAAATATTGCAATGTTTTTCTGCGAGTTTGTCTCATAGTTTATGCTTACATCCATGCCGGTCTTTTTTGCAAGGTCTTGTATCTCAGAGTCAAACGAATCTAGGTTTATCGACTTTGCAAATGATGCTTCAAGATGCATTCCAAAGAGGCCTTTTACTACATTTTGGTTTACAGCTTCAATATTTCCATTCCTTTCAAAAACAAAATTTGTAAATGCTGCTACAACTCCACCCCGATCTTTGCCTACAACAGTTATTCCGATTGCTGTTTTTTTCATGACTATTCTGCTCAATATTTTCTCATTATTAATCATTCACAGAAAAGACTCTCTGGCGTGGTGGGGACGTATGATATGGCATGATATGATGTGGCATGATATGATGTGATATGGTAGGGCAGTTAGATTTTGGGTAGTATGGCCTCAGCACTGGCACTAATACTGACACCAATACTGACACCAATATCTGCATAATATCATACCTGTGAGTATAACATCTCATGTATGGATAACATCTCATGTATGGTGAGGATCACATTGCAGAACAGTGGAGTAGATTCGATGCCGGTGTTGAATCACATCTCATGTATGGTGAGGATCACATTGCATGTATGCTGTGGTTCTGTTTCTGACAAGACATTCTGACAAGACCGCAACAATGCTGTTTGAGGTGTGATCAGATTCTTCCCCCAACTTGGCGCATTTGTTAGTTTGATTCTTTGATCTTGATATGTCCGTCTTTTATGACAAACTTGAGATATTTTGCATTCTTTAACATCTTCAAAATGTGCTTTGGTGTATAGCAGTATGTGGTCATCTTTACTTCATTTGGAATTATTGATACAATAAACTCTGATATCTTTTGTTCATTCAAGCACCGAGTTTGAGGAAGAACATACAATCCGAACAATTTATCTAATGTTTTTAATCGTGTAAAACAGTATGCAGATATTTCATGCCGGCGAACTTGATGGTTTACTTACTGTGTGGGGTGAAACATCTGGCGAGAATGCTGACTCTGCAAAGCGTCCGGTACTAAGAAAAAAAGGCTACCCGCCAACACATCCCTTTGCTACCAGCTTTTATGATATTTATGATGCCATGGATCCGTATGCCCCGTCATTTAGCGCTACTGATTACCTAGAATGTCAGGTAGCTGTATGGCTTCCAACCAAGAATGGTCGTCCTATTCCATCTAGTGATATGATTGATGAATTGCCTTCATCTGGGACGAGCGCAAAGCTGGCACCGTGGACTGTTCAGGCCTGCCAGCTTCGCGGACGTGATGCATCTTATCTAGTACAGCGCACTTCTGGAAGACGTGTTCTAAAAAGAGGGGCAGCCATTGGCAACTCGCTTGCCTACTGGCTTGACGCGCTTAGATTGGCATACTCTATGATTGCAACAGAGCAGTTTCTTCCAAATGTGTTTGAAAAGAACGGCTCATATCACGCTACATGGACTCCAGTCTTTACAGGCAGGTATGCTGAAGTGTTATCTGTCTTGGCTGAATCCATGCCTGCTGTATGTCGGGCCATTACGTGGCCAGAAGTAAAGACTGCCCCCAAGGTACACCCGCTTTACAAGCTTACCCCTATTGTTGCAGAATTTGTGGATGGAATTACACGTACTGCCATACAGTACAACATGACCAGACCTTACATGTCAAAGCGTATTGATAGTGCACATGATGCATGGTTTCATGCACTCATCTCTGATGATGGCAAGATAGATGCAGATGTAGAGGATGCATCTAAACTCTCTGAGCATGTACGTGAATGGAGACAACCATTTGAGGTGTACTCTGATTCATCCTTTCGTCTCTGCTTTAAGCTGATTGAGCCAGAAGAGAATGCACGCAAGAGGGGTGCATCTGATGAGTGGAAGGTGCAGTATTTTGTACACCCGCGCAGTGATCCGAGCCTTATGATACCTACAGAGGACTTGTTAAAGAACAAGACTAAAATCCCCAGCAGAAATTCGTACGGGAGCAGAGAGTTTTTGCTAGTCGCACTAGGTCAGGCCTCTGAACTAGCATCAATCATTGCAACAGGCTTAAAGACAGGTAGCATGTCTGGATTTACAACTGATACTGCTGGCGCGTACCAGTTCCTACAGGAAGCATCCACACTTGAGCAGTCCGGGTATGGCATAATTTTACCGTCGTGGTGGGCTGGCAAGACAAATTCCAAGATCAGGATACGCGCAAATATTAAAAAATCCGGAATGCGGGCCAGTGGGAACTTTTCACTTGATACTGTATTACAGTTTGATTGGCAAGTAGCATTAGGAGATCAAGATGTAACGCTAAAGGAACTTGAGCGCCTTGCAAAAATGAAGATACCGCTTGTTAAATCGCGTGGCCAGTGGGTAGTTGCAGACGGAGAAGCAATACAGTCTGCCATAAAACTTCTCAAAAAAGCATCAAAGAAAATGACCATGCGCGAAGCAGTCATGATGAAGCTCCGAGAAGGTCCGGCCACAGATGACGTACCAGAAGTCAGGGTTACAAGTAGCGTTGATGCAGTAGCAGAGGTACTTGAGAAATTGGATGGAAAGAATACACTTGACAAGCTAAAACAACCATCTGGCTTTGTTGGTAAGCTCAGACCATACCAAGTGCGTGGCTATTCGTGGCTTGCTTTTTTGCAAAAATGGGGACTTGGTGGATGTCTTGCTGATGACATGGGCCTTGGAAAGACTATCCAAATGCTAGCACTACTCCAGCAGTATGTCGAGTCTGGTGGTTCCAAACCGGTTTTACTTGTGTGTCCCATGTCATTAATTGAGAACTGGCGCAAAGAGACTGTCAAGTTTGCACCAGAACTTTCAGTGTTGATTCACCACGGTATAAAGAGAAAGACTGGTGCAGCATTCAAAAAAGATGCCAAAAAACATGCGCTTGTCATGTCAAGCTATGGTACAGTACAGCGAGACATATCTTTACTTAACAAGGTAGAATGGGGAGGAGTAGTACTTGATGAGGCACAGAACATCAAAAATTACGACACCAAGCAGTCACGCGCTGTTCGTACTGTTGATACGGGATTTCGCTTTGCCATGACAGGTACGCCGGTGGAAAACAACGTAGGTGATCTCTGGTCTATAATGGATTTTCTAAACCCGGGTTTTCTTGGAACGCAAAAAGAGTTTAAAGATGATTTTTTTGTACCCATCCAGATGTGGCATGATCCTGAGGCTGCAGAGCGACTCAAAAACGCTACGGGCCCGTTTGTACTCAGAAGACTAAAGACTGACAAGTCTATCATATCAGATTTACCTGACAAAATGGAGATGAAGGTATACTGCCAACTTACAAAAGAACAGGCATCATTGTACGCTTCGGTCCTCAAGGAGATGGATAATATGTTAAAATCAGCAGATGGAATAAAGCGAAAGGGGATTATACTTGCAGTACTAACTAAACTCAAGCAGGTATGCAATCATCCTGCACAATTTCTCAAGGATAATTCTGAAATAGGTACTAGGTCTGGCAAGATGGCCAGACTCACTGATATGCTTGTAGAGGCAATAGATGCAGGGGATAGAATTTTGGTATTTACTCAGTTTGCTGAGATGGGTCATCTCATTCAAAAGCATATCCAGGAAACGTTTGGACTTGAAGTGCCATTCTTGCACGGTGGTGTATCGCGCACACGTCGCGCAAAAATGGTAGAATCATTTCAAGCTGCAAAAAAAGATGGGCCCCGAGTATTCATCTTATCTCTAAAAGCCGGTGGTACTGGATTAAATCTTACTGCTGCTAATCGTGTCATCCACTTTGATCGTTGGTGGAATCCGGCAGTTGAGGATCAAGCAACAGACAGGGCATTTCGAATAGGCCAAAAGCGCAACGTCCAGGTACACAAGTTTGTCTGCTCTGGTACACTTGAGGAGAGAATTGATGAAATGATAATGCAGAAAAAACAAGTTTCTGAAAATGTAGTTGGTACTGGAGAAGGATGGTTAACAGAGCTTTCAAATGATGACTTGAGGGATGTTTTGGCTCTCAGGAAAGATGCGGCGGTAATGTAATGGCGTGGTGGTTTCCTCCCTCAAAACCCCGCAAGGTAAAGGGCGGTATTAGGTCTCACTCCAAGCGTGGTGATTTTGGAAAAAGTTGGTGGGCCAAGCGTTGGAATATGGTACTTGATGGTTTTGATATCGGTGAGAGGATGAGCCGCGGCAGGTCATATCTCCGTAAAGGCCAGATAACCTCAATTGATATACAAAAGGGAGTAGTGATATCATCAGTACAGGGCTCTGACAGATATCCATACAATATTAAAATTAACATCAAGCCACTGAGTGCAGCTGCGTGGAGAAAGATTACACCGATACTCTTTTCAAAGCCAGCTACTGCTGCAAAGCTTCTCACCGGTCAGATGCCGGAAGATGTGGAAAAGATATTTGATGATGCGGGGATTTTACTATTCCCCACACAAAAAAATGATTTGCAGACTGATTGTACATGCTATGATTGGTCCAATCCATGTAAGCATATAGTGGCTGTGTATCTGCTTATCGGAGAAGAACTAGACCGTGATCCATTCCTCATATTCAGACTGCGCGGAGCAGACAAAAAAGAGATACTTGACATGGCAGGCCTTGGCAGTGTTGACCGAGAACAACGCGGTGTGGCAAAAACAAAGACTGTTAGCTCAAAAAACATACCTATGGAACTTGACAAGTTCTGGGGACGCAACCGTACTCAGGAACACATACCAGTAAGTACGGATGCTATAAGCGTGCATGCTGCACTACCAAAATGGCTGGGAAACTTTCAATTCTGGAGAGGAAGCAGGGACTTTATGCCATCATTGGAAGCCATGTATGATCTGGCCTCTAGTGCTGAGATGAGTATATTTGCAGATGAGGATCAAAACGAAGAGTCTGGTACAAAAAAGCGGATACAGAAATCCACGAGCCGTCAAAAACGCAGACGCAATTAACACATTCATGTGCATCTACAAATTCAACATCATATACAATGATATGTGCTGATATGATATGCACAAAATGATATGTTGTGTATTTGTAAATTTAGAGTGTGAAAAATACTCATTCATTTTGAGCAGGTCTGACTCTGAATATTTTCAGATGAGTGTAAAGGCAGTAATGTAATTAGTCAAAAAATGTGCGCGGGCCTGACTCTGAATCTTGCCAGTCATAGTCACAAGACTTACACTTATGAGTTGAGGATGTGGGTTCTATACAGCAACCACCACATTCTATGTCTTTATCTGAAAATTTGTTTGTTTCTGTAGGCATTCCGTAGATTATCTCTACCACGTTGATACTATTACATTTGGGACATTTTATTTTTGTCATGAATTTACATCTCATACATACTTTTAACTTTTGAGTATAAAATTTTGATATCTATTTTGCTTTAATGCCTGAATATGGAGAAAAAAATCATACAAAATCATGCCTAAAAACAAAATAAATCGGAGTTAATACAAAATTTCTGTGTTTGTTTTTTGGGTGTGGTTCTAGTGGATTTTATATGATTATATTCTTAAATAACTATGGAGAATTACTCAAAGAAATGTCTCTTCTAGAACCTACTTGGAACAAATCAGTAAAAGAATATGATAGGGCATTGGATCCGCTTGGCCTAAGCAGGGTAAATAACAGAATGGTGGGGGATCTCTTGCCTGGATTTACCTCAATGACACAGCGTGCCGGATACTATGTATTTTACACTTGGGCAATAGCCCAAATAAGAAGAAAAAAACTTACAAAAAGTCTTCCACAATTCAAGAATGCTATTTATGATCTGGAGCGTCTGTTCATGCTTTCATGTATTGCTCATGCTGAAACTGCTCCAGAAAACAATCATGCCCACATTACTGGAATGCGAAAAGGCAGAGATAGTTGGAATAAAAATCCTGATAAAATTCCACTAAACATTAAATTTTTTGGGGACAAATTAGGCGGCTACGGCCAATACTATGAAAAATCTATGATGCACTTGGGTTTAGCTGAATGGGATGATGTGGATGGCTATGAAAAACCTACAAAGCTTGGACTAGACATGATTAATCATTTCACCACATTAGCAGTAGAGTCAGGCATTATGTCACAATATGGCAAAAAATCCATATCCAAAAGCAAACTAACTGAGATGGGTGAGAAACTCTGCTTGTGCAAGCTTGGAGAATGGAATAATGACAAAAATCTCTTGAGAAATACGTTTTTTGGTTTTTCTGGAACGCGCAATAAATCTTCAAAAGCAAGACAGGAATCTTTTGCCATGATTCTCTCAGTAATAGAACAGGCCAGCACTCAAAACCACAAAATGACTTCGCAAGATTTTTTGGATTCTGTTTACTTTGGAGGCATTCAGACTGTAAATGATTCAATTAGGATAATAATACCCCCTAGTCTTGCTGAGCTTTCAAAAAAATGGAAGATTGTAAAGGCACATGACAACCTTGCATTTGCCACTGAATCAATTTTACAGTCATTTCTAGGCATATTGGAAATGAATCATCCCAAAGGCTTACCACTAGAAGATTTTTTTAAAATAATTTTTGAGAATTTTGATGCTGAACTTGGCAACTTGCTAAACAGACAAAACGAGAATCTTCATAATATGACAGTGCGGGATATGATCTCTGGTATTCTAAGTGGGAGTGAAATAGTATGCGACTGGGATGACATATCTGGGACCAGTAAAAAATTTGACACTACCATATCATTATCATCTGAGATTAGTGAAAAATCATTTGTGACAAACCTTGAAGGACTGTTAATTGATCAAAGTCCAAATCCTTGCAAGATATCTGTAAATGGGATTCTTCTTGTGCTATTTACTGCTTTGAGAATGTCGTGGAGAATGAATCCTAATGATAGTTCTGCTGTATGGCTCAAGCAATTCCAAGAATCAGACATTGGTATTCTTGAATTTACTGATTTTGTAAGAGAACATGTAAAGCAAAATATGTCTGTGGTGGGGTTTACGCGCGAATTCATTTTAAGATATGTGATTTTACAGGCAGAAAAAATCTACAGGGACAAGATAAATCCAAACAGCAACCCAAAGCAATGGTTCCACAAGTCAGGCTCAAATTATGTACGCGATAGGGACTATATCGCCGGGCCTAGAAGCATAAGATTTGAGAGTACACTATCCATTTTGCATGATCTTGGAGTTGTAAATAGCACAGATGATATTTTAGAATGCACTGAATCAGGAAGAAAAATGCTTGGGCGGGTGTTAGGTACGGCATGATTAATGAGGCAGAAATTTTAGAGGATATAAAAAACGACTCTGATGAGTATAGGCACGTTATTTTAGGAACGCACAGCTTTGATCCTGTTTTCTTCGAGTCCATATTATTACCACTTTTCAGATTAAAGGATGCAGAGTCTATTCTGGTTCTATCTGATAGGGTACAATATCAAGAACGATTCCTAGATATGCGCTCTGCTGGCAATGAATACTATATCGACCATTGTTATGCCTCTAAGGCCTTTCATCCAAAGTTTGCTATACTGCTGTGGCCTGAGGGCGTAAAATTAATTCTTGGTAGTGCAAACCTGACAAAGCAAGAGTGGTTTGAATCAGGTGAGATTGTTGGAAGCCTGACGCATTATTTTTCAAAACCTGATGCGCAAAGTGAGAGAGTACTTTCAGAATTTAGAGATTTTCTCTCAAAACTGATTGAAAAAAATTACATCAAAAGCAAAAAGCATCGCTCTAAACTCTCAAAAGTAATCGAAAACCTCCCGGCAAGCCATGCTGATAAAAAATTCAACGTCCATCTACTACATAATATAGAAAAACCAATTCTGAGTCAACTAGAAGATATTATAGACAAGCCAATAAAATCAGTAAAAATTGTAGCGCCAGTCTTTGATGTAGATGGTTCTGTTTTTGATTTTTTCATCAAAAAGGGTTGTAAAAAATTCCAAATATTTATCCAGCCTGACAATGTTACTGGTTTCCCAAAAAAGAAAATCAAGAATTTACTATCTCAGGGGTGTAGTGTTGAGATAAGCAAGATTTCCTTTAAGGAAAATAAGGACAGGCTTATTCATGCAAAAATCATGATACTCAAAACAGCTGCAAAGTCGTTTTGCCTCTATGGTAGTGCCAATCCTACATTCTCAGGTATGCTCTCTACGCCCAAAAATGGTAATCTTGAGCTATGTGTGTTGAGCAGATCAAAGCCGGGTCACTATGATACTCTTGTTGAAAATGACCGCATGTTAATTGAATCTACAAGTGTTGATGATGCCGTAGGTGATGCCGTAGGTGATGCCGTAGGTGATACTGCAGATTCTCCAGAACCATCACATCTAAAACCAGAATCATACGATATTACAATACATGATGCATACCTTGACAAGAAAAAACTAGTTTTAGAGATTGACAAACCGCCCGTATCTGCAAACATTGTTTTGAGGCATGTTGATGAAGAGTCTTGCACCATACCAGTCAATACACAGGAAAAAATATTTGCAATTGACCTTGATGATGAGCAGTTTGTATTCTGCTCAAAACCCACATACGTGCAAATACGTCTCCGAAAGAGCCAAGATGAATCAAACAGGCGCTGGATATCTACCCAAACACTAGAACTCATTCCTAGAAAGTCAGATATTGAAAAGCTTCAACTGGGAGGCGGAAGGTTTGGTCTGATTTCATTTTTGGACAAGCTTGAAAAATTTGTCGACGAACCTGAATGGTTTTATTATCACCTTTCAAGATTTCGACTAGATGATCCCAGCACACTAGAACGGGGTAGAAGAAAATATGTCTTAATATCTGATGACGGAACATATAATGAAAGACCACCGGAAACAGATATTGTCAGTGCATTTAAAAAAAAGTTTGAAAAAAGTAGTGAAGGGATAAAAAAATCACTCCATACTATGACTGAATTTAATCGGGATGAGTTTGAAAGCCAGTTTAATCAGTTTCTGGCATGGAGCAAGATGGTTTATTGGCTTAACCTGCGTGATGAAAAATATCTCAACTATCTCAGGTTTATCAGGACTGGCATGGAGGAATTTCTTGTCTTACTATCGCGTACAAAACATGACAAAACACTTCAAAAATATCTGAGCAAGATAAATTTCTGGCAACATTTTCTCTTACTCTCATTTATGACGTATATGTTTCAAAAAAAGGCGGGATTTTTAAGAACAAATCCGGGAGTTTTACGTGTTTTTAACGAGACTACTACCCAGATGATAAATACACTTGATAGTGATGTCACATTTACCAAGGATGATTTCAAATCTGTTGTGGATGAATATTCAGAGTTTAAGAATCTTGAAATTGATTTAGATGCAATGTCAAGATTCTATGAAGACTTTGAGAGGAGATTTTTAAAGTTTTAACAGGGATATGCGATATTCAACACACTTTTTGTAATTCAAATTTTGTAGGCTGTGTTATTTTTGTACAAGATGTTTGTTGTATGATTCTGTTTTTAGGTATAGAATATCCATGTAAAGACAGCATCAGGCAGGGTTATACCACAGATTTTGTAGAGGGGCAGAATGATACTTCTGCCCCACATGTAGTGCGGGAAGTGGGATTTGAACCCACGAACTCCTAAGAGATAGGGTCCTAAGCCCTACGCCTTTGGCCAGGCTGGGCAACTCCCGCAACGAGCTTGTCATAAAACACAAAGTTAACTGTTGCGAGACACTGGCTAAATCAATACTGCTTGGTAGTGCTAATACCTCGTGAATATCTCATATACGAAAATGATAGTATCTGCTTGTTCTTACAGGGGGAATGGTAGCATGCCACTTTGAATTGCGTGGTATATGTGAGCATGCCTTACTGCAATAGATTTGCTACAAGAGATGACACATAAATGACAGGTATGGTACACAAGATAATGCTAAAAGGTACAACACTCTATAGGATTACATGCGTGCCTGATTTTGCCTCTAGAGTAAAATGACTGCAAAATTCTTTGGCACAAACGGTATACGTGGCATCTTTCCAGAATATCTATCTCCAGAGTTCATCCATGACATGACGCTTGCTATTGCGACATACTTTAAGGACGGCCCGGTACTAGTAGGATATGATGGCCGCCATTCCAGTCCCGTTTTGTGCAAGATTGTATGCTCGGCGCTGAATTTTGCTGGTCTGAATTGTTATAATGCTGGACTAATCCCTACACCATGCCTTGAGTATGCTGTCAAGACGGGTAGATACATCGGGGGAATCATGATAACTGCTTCTCACAATCCACCACAATACAATGGAATCAAACCCGTTGCATGCGATGGTGTGGAAATTTCTAGGGAAGATGAATTGATTATAGAGGATATCTTTTTGCAGAAAAGATGGTCCAAATCCCACTCTAAATTTGGCATTACACGCAAGGTTGAAGGAATAATTCTAGCTTTTGTAAATGCAGTCATTGCACACGTAGATGCCAAAAAGATAAGATCAAAAAACTACAAAATAGTTTTAGATTTGGGGAATGGTGTCCAGACAGTTTCTGCACCCATACTATCTGAGAAATTAAACTGCGAGATAATTCTCATAAACCAAAATATTGATGGTGACTTTCCTGGACGAGGCTCTGAGCCTACACCACAAAATCTCTCAGAATTATCTGATACAGTTCTATTGTATGATGCGGACTTGGGAATTGCATTTGATGGTGATGGGGATAGGAGCTTGTTCTGTGATAATATGGGGTGTATACTAACAGGAGATATATCTGCATTACTCTTGTCAGGACACTTGTTGGAAAAAGAGCCTGGTGCGACTGTTGTTACATGTGTCAACTCTGGTTCTGGTATTGAATTTATAGCAGACAAGTATAACTCTGAGGTTATACGCACCAAGGTTGGTAGTGTAGAGGTATCGCGCAGAATGGTATCTGAGGGTGCATTAATAGGGTTTGAGGAAAATGGCGGTTTCATGTTTGGCAAGCATAACCAAGTCCGAGATGGTGCAATGGCACTTGCACTCATGCTAGATATGATGGCATGTTCAGGAAAGTCACTATCTAATTTGGTCTCAGAAATACCAGAATCCTTTACAACTAAGGACAAGATATCATGCAACTCACAACAGGCAGATTCTCTAGTTGCACGTCTTGCTGAAGAATTTCCAAACGCTGACACAACTGATGGAATAAAGATCATAATAGATGAGAAAAACTGGGTCATGATACGTCCAAGTGGCACAGAACCCATAATCAGAATATATGCAGAGTCTAAAAGCCAAAAGAGACTAGACTCACTCATGTCCGAATACCTTCAAAAAGTAAATCTCATACTTTCTGATGATGAGAACACGCGTAAAGTCATACCATGACGTGCATACATCTTGGGTATGTGATTAGGTTCATTTTCTGCCTAGGCAGTAAAAAACATGACCTCATGTAAAATCATGACTAAAATAAAACAGACTTGAGCAGATATCTTGAGGTGGCTATATCCAACAAACATCTGGAGGAAGTGGGGTTTAGTGGGTAGTATGGCCACGTTATGAACTCTAGACGAATTGTGATGAATTATGTGCGGATTGCGATTTCAAGAACACTTTTAAAACCAATCCTTAGCATCTTGAGAATGGAGAATGATCCCTAAGGGTGACGTGATATGGGTAAGGCTTATTATGTAAAATTTGAAACACCTGAGGACTTGATTAACCCTATTTTGGAGGCAGTAAGGGTTGCATCTACTAGTGGCAAGGTAAGAAAAGGGACTAACGAGGCCACAAAGGCTATAGAGCGTGGAACTAGTAAACTGATTGTAATTGCAGAAGATGTCGAGCCTCCTGAAGTGGTGGCACATCTTCCAATATTATGTGAAGAACAAGGTGCATCATATGCGTTTGTCCCAAGCAAACAGGATTTGGGCAACTCGTTGGGAATAGATATCACTTCAGCAGCTGCTGCAATTTTAGATGCTGGAGATGCTCAGCATATAGTAGACCAAGTTGTAACATCAATTGATAAAATCAAAGGTGGAAAGACTGATCAATGAGCGAAACTACCGAAGAAGTAACTCAATCTGAGATTATTCAAATCGTGGGAAGAACTGGAATTGCAGGCGAGGTGATCCAAGTTAGGGTCAAGGTTTTGACCGGCAAGGACAAGGGACGTATTCTTACAAGAAACGTAAAAGGCTCAATCAGGATTGGCGAAATTTTGATGCTAAGAGAAACAGAGCGGGAAGCTAAAAAGATAAAGTAGGTGTTATTATATTATGAGTCTCCTAGTAAAACCGTGTAATTTTTGTAATCGACCAGTTGCAAAAGGCTCTGGTACCATGCTTGCAAAAAATGATGGTGCCGTACTGTGGTTTTGTTCTTCAAAATGCAAGAAAAATGCACTGGTGTTAAAACGCGACCCTAGAAAACTAAAGTGGACCAAAAAATACGTAAAAGGCGGAATCAAAAAGAAGTAAATTGACCGAACAGACATTATTTATCGTAAAGCCAGATGCTGTATCTAGAAATTTGACAGGTAAAATTCTTGCAAGATTTGAGAGAAAGGGCTTTAAAATTTTGAAATTAAAAATGTTTACATTCACACAAGAGCAAGCTGAGAATTTTTATGGTGTCCATAAAGACAAACCATTCTTTGGGGACCTTGTTTCATTTATTACTTCAGGCTCTGTGGTTGCCGCAGTCATGCAAGGAAATAACGCAATAGCTACCACGAGAATAATGGTTGGAGCTACAAAATCTTTTGAAGCTGCACCAGGTTCTATAAGGGGCGACTTTGGTCTGGGATTCACCGACAACATAATCCACGCGTCTGATTCACAAGAAAGTTTTGAGCACGAGTCGAGGGTAGCATTTGAGTGATCTATATTGCATATTCGTCAGCCCATCGTGGCAGTTCTAGGTCATGTAGACTCTGGTAAGACATCACTCTTGGATAGAATTCGCGGCACTGGAGTACAAGGCCGGGAAGCAGGCGGAATTACTCAGCACATAGGTGCTAGTTTTCTTCCTAGTGATACCCTCAAGAATACGTGTGGCCCACTATACAAAAAACTTGAAGAGTCTGATACCCAAGTCCCAGGAATTTTAGTAATTGACACCCCAGGACATGAGGTCTTTACAAATCTAAGGGCGCGTGGCGGTTCTGCGGCTGATATTGCAATTTTAGTAGTAGATGTCAATCGAGGATTTCAGCCACAGACAAATGAGAGCCTCCAAATATTACAGAACAGAAAAGTGCCGTTTGTAGTGGCGCTAAACAAGTGTGACCAAATGCCAGGCTGGCGAAAGTCTGATACTGAATTTATCTCCAAGGCAATAAAAGAACAAGATGCGTCAATCCAAAATGATCTAGACCAAAAGATATACGATGTAGTAGGAACATTGTCTGTTTTGGGGTATCAGTCAGAGGCATTTTACCGGGTAAAGGACTTTAAATCAGAGGTGTCAATTGTGCCTATATCTGCTCGTCTGGGGGTCGGAATACCAGAGCTTCTTGCAGTATTGGTAGGACTTACACAACAATACCTCAAGCAGCGTCTAAACCAACAGGAAAAGGAACCACACGGAATAGTCCTTGAGGTAAATGATGAGGTAGGTCTGGGCCAGACTGCAAATATAATTCTAATAGATGGTACTATAAAAAAAGAAGACAGCATAGTAGTTGCAAAGCGAGATGCAGTAATTGTGACAAAGCCAAAAGCAATATTACTCCCAAAACCGCTTGATGAGATGCGGGATCCACGGGACAAATTCAAACCAGTCCAGCAAGTCGATGCAGCTGCTGGACTAAAGATTGCATCACCAGACCTTGAAGGCGTGCTTCCGGGAAGTACACTGTATGTTGCAACAAATGCTTCTGATGTGGAAAAATTCAAACAGCAGATTGAATCTGAAATGGAATCTGTCTTTGTAGATACACAGACTAACGGGGTTACGATAAAATGCGACACTATAGGCTCGCTTGAAGCAATAACTGCAATGCTCAAACGCTCAGAGGTCCCAATAGCAAAGGCAGACATTGGTCCTGTGACTAGGCGGGATGTAGTGGGGGTAAGAGCGATAAAAGAAAACGACAGGCATCGAGGAGTCATATTGGCATTTAATGTCAAGATACTTCCAGATGCAAAAGAAGAATCCGAGAATGGCTTTGTCAGGATTTTTGAAGATAAAATAATTTACAGTCTCATTGATGGATATACTGCATGGGTAGAAGAAGATGCGGCAAACGAAGAGGATGCAATATTTTCAGAAATTACACCGATCTCAAAGTTTACATTTCTCAAGGATTACATCTTTAGGAATAACAATCCTGCTGTATTTGGAATACGTGTAGATGCTGGGACGTTGCGACAAAAAGTCACTTTCATGAACAAGTCAGGCCGCCGCATAGGAACAGTTCACCAACTACAACATGATGGAAAGACCGTATCATCTGCTAAGACGGGACAAGAGGTTGCATGTTCTGTACATGATGTGACTATAGGCAGGCAAATATTTGGAGATGATATCTTTTACACGTTACCACATTCCCATGAAGCAAAAAAACTTTTAAAAAAATTCATGCACAAGCTTAGTCCAGAAGAGCAAGCAGTTTTATCTGAAATAGTAGATATTCAAAGAAATAAAGACGCGGCATACGCCTACTAACTTGAATATTTTTTGCATATCATGTGGATTCCGGGCGCACCTACTGCACCCATCATTTTATCTACTAACTGTCCTGATTTGAACATCAAAAATGTGGGAATTGACTGTACTCCAAATCTCATGGCAATGTCTTGGTTTTGGTCCACATTTACTCTAGCAAAGTTTATCTCTGGATATTTTTTCGACATGCTCTCAAATACGGGATGCATCATTTTACATGGACCGCACCACTCAGCCCAAAAGTCAACTAGTGTAGGACTAGTCCCTGAAATTGTATGATCAAAGTTTTGTGAGTTGAGATCCGCAATATTCTTTGGCTTGGGCTGGTTTTGCTGCCTTAGCATCTCTTTGAGTTTTTGCTGTTTTATTCTTTCAATTTCTGGGTCTTCATCCATGTATTATTAAAAATACATTCTATTAAAAAATCTATATCCGGACTGGTTCTTGACCAAATTCGGAGCTTGGGGTAAATTCTTAGCATGACTTGTGACTTTGTGTATACTGCAAATGTGAGACTTGAGTGGCAATCTCAACTATCCAATATGTATAGTTGCAGTTTTGACACGGAGTTTTTGATATTGTGGTAGTTTCTCAGTATTTTGTATTTGATGTGTGGCTAAAATATACTATGCACAAAACAATGCTGCATGTTCTATCATGGTTCGCCATTTGTT
>JAPOPJ010000315.1 GCA_026712925.1 Nitrososphaerota archaeon | reverse complement strand
AGCAAATCTAGATTAAATATACGAATTGCGATTTTCGCACCACTACCAATCTTCACTATACACTGAAAACAATCATCAACTAAAACAGAATAGTTAGAATGTTTTAGAAAAGCTTTGTAAGTTATCAAAAATCCTCTACAACAGTGTGATTGTATGGCACAGTAGCAAATACTGGGTAATCAGATTTTTACACTTGCCATACTTGTTCTCATTTAGAATGTTTGTAAATATTGGATCTGATGTTGTCTCATTCATGTGTTGGACTCATACTCATATCTTGGGTATATCGGTTTTTTCTTTACTGCCAAAATGGCTAATATTTTTTTGCATTCCTCAAAATCCTTGATATCATCTCTTCCTTGTTTGACAGCCTCAGCTACAAAGGACTCTAGTGATTGCATGTCATACATTACATCATCTGGAATAAATAATTTTCCATGCAGAGTCTAGTGTGGCGAGTCTAGTGCATAACCCTACCTGAGACTACATTTACAGAGATGTTTTTTGTACTTAACAGAATTATGCAACAAACTCTGACAGATTATATCTTTAAAAAGAATTGTGAGCATCAATGATATGAAGGAGAAGGCCTAATCAACGCATCCACACATAGCAGATATTCGCGGTGAGAGTGATGACGATAGATAATACACCCATATCAGATTCCGCTTTGCAGTCAGATACAATGTCTACCATATCCCAGGTAGATAAACCAAGTATTGACCGAGTAGCCGCCAAGCTGCGCGAGTTATTTCGCAATGTGGATGAAGAAATATTTAAAGATGGTATGACAAGTAAGTTTAGCACCGCGTTGTGCGGTATCATTTCAGAATACGGAATCGTTGCAGTCAAGCAGCTCGAAAAAATGACACTTGCGCGTGACGCTCCCGTAGACATCGCAGAAGAGGTATTGAGGCAGGTCGGGCACATAAGGGATACAGTCACACATGATGCTAGACTAACACTACTGGAACGCGCGCTAGAGTCGCCCGAGCTGTACATACGCGATGGTGCTGCAATCGGTATCGATTCCATGGGGGATCCAAGGGCGGTGCCGAGCCTTGAGCGCGCACTTGAGCATGAGACGTATGAATGGCTCAGTCAATACATCCAAGATGTGATAGTCGACCTGAGGATGCACAATGAGGTTTCTGAGGATCATTAGGCGCCGCAGATGGCAAAAGCGCCCCAAACCTGACTGGCCTAAAGACAGCGGACTACATTCTGATGCGTTTGGTGACATACAGACAAGCAAATGCCGCCTGTCAGTCTACGCGGTCACGGATATGATAGGCGGACAGCGAGTGGCAATGGCCATGGCAGCCACTCGTGAATGGATATCGAGTATAGACTATACAATATTTGAAGACTCTAAGCTGGAACCACTTGGCATCTCCGTACAGCATACTCCTGGCGACACCCCAGATAACGCTGTCAATGGCATGCATTACGATCTTGGAAATCTGACAGTAAGACGGCTAGCCCAGCTTGCCGAGATCGTCGCTGTAGGGGAGATCAGGCGCATAACAGAGTCCAATGTCAAGACACTGTTGATTGACGAGATAAGCGCAGGACTGGTGGATGTGACAAGGATCAAACTCAAAATAAAGTGAGAGTATCTACGCTTGACGCATTGTATGGGATTCGATGATAAGTCGTACATTCAAAGATTAGACATATTAGATTCTACGGCATGACTGCCTGCGGCTACGATATCATAGGAGTTGGTAGAGGTTTACGTATGTTCCTTGCAGACACTAGAAGCCCATATCATCGCAACGATATAATCAAAGACGTATAATATCAGTATCAGAGGGTCAGATTGTCAAAAGCCTCGAATTTGTGTGAGAGTCTAGTCATAATAACTCATATTCGATATAGGTTCTTGACCAAATTCGGAGCTTGGATGATCCAAAGATATCAAAGAGTTTACCGTATCTACAATATCAAACAATGCAAGGATGGCTAGTTACTGCTACGCACCAAAATCCATTTTGAAGATACTAAATAATCCAAAAACACCTTAAATTTGTCATCCGAGACGGACATATCTAGAACAGGGGCTCAAAATATCAAAAGCTCCGAATTTGGTCAAGAACCTTCGATATAAAAACATGGGACTAGATAGAGTTTGGTGCATAATTCTGTTTTCAGGTATAGAAAACATCCATGTAAAGGCAGTATCAGACAGGGTTATGCAACAGACTCTGACATACATCTTTTGAATTGGAGTTTTTGGTATCTATCAATGGTACCTGTACGCGTAGACAGAGTCTCGTTGCCAAACACTTTAGCTAGAAAAATCGATGAACCTATGCAAACCGCTATTTTTGTTTTAGGCATATCTGAGGATTATCTGACGAATGTTTTTAGCAAAATCATCAAACGCCTCGGAATCTGAAGAGTTCATCAAGATAAACTCATCAAGGTATTTTTTATCCAAATGATTTGTTAGTTTAAAGAGATTCTGTCTAAAGTTGTCAAGGTATTCCTCGAATCTTTTCTTTTCTGTAATAGTATTTAGTGTGAGTGGTTTTGTTCTAAATAGATCCTCTACATCCTTTGCATTGGCAGATTTTAAAAAGAATTTTAGTGTAAATTCCGAGCTAGATGTACTCATGAACATCTCTAAAAGTATCTTGTGGTGATTATTGAATTTCCTTAATTCTGTCACTATTTTCCCCTCATTGGATATGACAAGATGTAGTCGTGTCTGTAGTTTGGTCAGATTTATCATAATTGATTTTATCACCGTTGTCTTTCCAATGTATGAGAGATTATACAAATTATACAATTCTAATGGCAGATCTGATTCCAAAAACTCGCCATTATTTTTCTGTGCCATTGATCATAAAAAGTCTGGAGTACCGATCTCAGATCTTTCAGTGAATCCATCATCAAACCGAATTGTTCATAGATATCATGAGTCAGTATGTAGTGCCTCAAGTAATCCACGAGTTTTCGTATTT
>JAPOPJ010000101.1 GCA_026712925.1 Nitrososphaerota archaeon | reverse complement strand
TAGAGTACCTACTCAATGTAGGCATAGCCAATCCGGCCGCAAACACAATACAATATGCCAATAACGTATCTAACTCAATCATTTCAACTTATCAACCTCTCCGCAACCTAATAAATCCATTAAAAATACTCTTTGCTCACTCTGTGGCAATGGCTTCGGTCTCTCAACATGCAAATGCTCTATTATAGCATCACATCTCAGCATTATGCCTTTCCAACACTCTAGGCATATCATTACGTGAATACGCTCCCCAGTCTTTTTACTTTCTACATAATATTTCACCTTAGACGGCATCATTCCACATGACATACAATCATTCATTTTACATCACTATACGTTAACTCAAACTCTTTTTCACTGATAACCTCATACTCGCTATCCGATAATACTAAATACACTTTAAATTCCTCATAATATTTCGTCGTTACAATTTCTCCAGATCCTCTATGTCTATACTTTACCTCTTTTATTTTTTCTCTAACCTTTTCATACAGTTTATTAAAAATATCTTTCCTTACGATATAATCCTCACCCTTTACTCCTGTCACTAGATAATCGCCATATTTGAAATGTTGCATATCATTACCCTGATAATGTATCCCATCAAGCTTACATTCTACCGCTTTAACTATTGTGGGCTTGTGTTTGTATTTCATTATTCGTCCATCCACCCCACTTCCCCAATTATTTGGACATATTCTCTAGCCTTTGGTAAATATTTTAAACTCTCCAAATTAATATTACGTTTGCATTTCAAACACTGCACATACACATGCCCCCTACACATTCTTACGCCAAATTCTTCACCGCGACATTTATTGCACATTGACACTTTCTTCGTAGGTTCCAATGCTCTAGCACAATACACACACATATCACGAAATATCTCATATGGTTTACGATGCACTTGACAATTTGAACACTCTTTATACTGTGAATTTATAATCATTCAATATTCCCCTCACAATCACATTTACGCCACACTGATTCCACACGTTCACAGTATATGCATGTCCATGTTAAAGCGTTAGTCATCTGGCATGTACCCCATTTCATCTTCCATATCCCTCTGTTGACAATATTCACTACAATATTTCGTATCGAAATCACATTCATCATAACAATATGCACATGTGTCTTTCTGACTCATATCGTGTACGTTTATTCCCATGTTACAATATAGCATACTAGGTGTATATAAATCTATTTAATTAACTATCTATTCACATTAGTCCCATTTTGCATTAGTATTTGATAGTCCTTACCAAAGTCATGCTTCAATTTTTTATAAAATGGGTGGATTGATTTCAAACCTTTCTTACGAATATGCTTGTTATTTCTAGCCACTATCCTATTACAACTATCACAAAGTCTTGCATTTAATATGAATATATTATCTTGTATTGTACCACAGAAAAAGCAATACATTGACCACTTCTTACCCGCTACTTTCAATATTGTTTCGTGACCTCTCTTACTCATACAGTGTTGGCAAATGTCAAATATTGATGCTCTAACGTATCTATTCTTAAAACACCCATAACAAACTCCATTGAAATCTTTGTCGATTTTAGTATGATCATTTGCCTGACGTGCCTCAACTAGTTTTTCCTGAAATCTATTTGTAGTTTGAAATTGTTTTACTGGCCCATTGCGTTCCTCTTGACGATCTTCTATATCCATTTACTTACCCTTTACCGTAGTCTCTAAATAACCTTTTACTAGCTCTATTGCGAATTTGTCATCTTCCAATATTCTTACTCTTTCCTCGACTACGTGGATATAACCTGTGAGGTATGCAAACTCTGACGCTAACACTGTCACAAATAATCCTACTACCGCTACCATTGTAACCACGCTCCATTTGAATCTTGAATCAATTACCTTATCCTGATCTTTATTTGCGGTGTCCATTTTATCATGTATTGTAGTATTGGAATCTTCTAGCTTATTTGCTAACACTGTGCATTTTTCATTCAGTTTATCAATTTCATTTTTTAGATTTTGCTCCAGATACTCTATATCACGTCTAAGGGTATCATGTGCAACTTCTCCAAGTTTACTCTGATGCTCAATTTTTTCTTTTATACCGTTACCATTCTTACCGTTAGTGTTGCAATCGTCCATATAAAAAAATCATATATAATCATTATTGAGCATTACTAATTACCTTACTTTGAGATATTTCGCAATTATTGTCACACTCCAATATTCCATAATTTGTGATAGTTATATCATCTCGCTTTACCAATATAGAATTGCTGTGCAAATTTACATCTACATCAACTAATGTAGTTTGATTCCCAATTAATGTTATATCAATATATGATTTCATCATTCTATCCTCAACCATATCGATATAATCGAATCTGTCAAATTCATCATACGATACAATTCTTACTTCATCTATCCTAGAAACTGCTTCTCGAAATATTATCGGATTGCCTCTACCCGCTTTATGTGGATCAAATGTACGAATAATTTGAGTTACTTCAACACATCTAACTAAATTAGTTACAATACCTGCCGAACATACTGACGGTGATCTAAGTCGCATCGTTAATTATCTCAGGTGTGGCTTCAGCAATTTCATCAGGTTTAGTTATAGTATCGCCATTAATGTCTTTGAGTATATTTGACTGTAAAACTGTCTGCTGATCATTTTCGTAAAATGTCTCTCTACCCGTTTGATAATTAACAATATGTCTATTTCTAACTCGCTTTAATATGCTATTCAGCTTTACTTCCATTCTAGCCAATCTAACATTATCATCTTGAACGGGTACTCCAAATAATGTCGGCACTCTCTCAAAATCAAACATTATTGATACGCTCCATTATTCTCTGACAATCTGATATAACCGTAGATTTAGTCTTATTCCTACGTTTAGGCTTATACTCGCTCTGAGACCTTGCTTCATTAAAGCATTTTATACATTGTTTACGATAATACTTCCCACCACATTTGTAAAATTCCTTTAAAGACTTTACCTTTTTACACACCTCGCAGACTTTCATTATACTACCTCACGTTTAAATTTCACCGCATCATTGTCCGTTGGCTTTGTACTAGCATCTGCTGAGGTTCTAGTTTTCTTACGATATTTCTGATTTCCATCAGAATCAACTAATGCATACCCTACCGCATCGGCCTTTTCTGTGGCTTGAGCATTTGCCTCAGTAATTAGAATTTCATCAAGCTCGACACTGTCTTTAATTGGTTGTATATCTTGATCGACTTTGTTTAATGTTGCTTGCATGGGCCTCAGGAAATTAGTATTATTTTCAATGCTATTCTCTAGATTGGTTTGGCCTCCTGCTAGTGTGGTTATCTCTCCATTTATGGTTTCGTCATCTATTATTACTTCATTAGATGCATTGAATTTCAGTTTATCAGTCTGTGATTTTATG
>JAPOPJ010000026.1 GCA_026712925.1 Nitrososphaerota archaeon | reverse complement strand
CCTTGATTCAAAATGCCATAAAATGCATGGAACTCTCCATATCATCTGGAAAAACTACATACATCAAGATAGTAGTAAGCTCCAAGACATGTCTAGATGATTTTAGCGCGTTGGTAAAGCAAATCTTTTCTAGTGCACACCAAGATGAAATCTCTGGATTTATAATACAACCTACATACGGTATATCTGAACCGTCCCTAGACCTACTGCTAAACCTGTATGATATCGTGTACCCATACTATGATGCAGTAAAGGTAGTTCCACAACTGCACAAGTTGATTGGTGCACCATAATCACTCCCTGTAATTACACGCCACTGTAACTATACTTTGTAATCATACCATATCATCACACTACACTTCACACTACACTTCACACTACACCCCACAATCACATCTACCCACATCATCATGATTCTGGTATGCAATCACACCATGCAATCATACCATGTGCTGTGTGAGAGATTGTACGTCTTGCAGACTGTTGCAAAGAAACGACTGGAATGATTCCCATACACACAGGGATTGTGATTGCACTAGGCTAGAATCCTAATTAGGTTCAAATAGCAGAAAAAGGCCTTTAACACTACCATGGATAGTGAGCGCGTAAAAAAACTTGTACGAGAACTAATCATCGAGATTGGTGAGGATCCGACTAGAGAGGGCTTGGTAGGTACTCCAGAAAGAATCTCAAATATGTACCAAGAGATATTTGGAGGCTATGACTCTGATTCGGAACTCTCAGTACAGTTCTCAGAAGATTCAGATACTGTAATTGCACGTGATATCCAGTTTTATTCAATGTGTGAACACCACATGTTGCCATTTTATGGCAAGATACACATTGCATACTCTCCAAACGGCAGGGTCTTTGGAATCTCAAAACTGGTGCGACTAGTTGAAAAATACTCTAAACGTCTTCAGATACAAGAGCGCCTCACCAAGCATATTGCAGATGAACTATTTACTCAAGGTGTCAAGGGTGTCGTAGTTTTAGCCGAGGCAGAGCACCTGTGCATGAGGATGCGTGGGGTAAGAAACGATGCAACACTGCACACCTCTGCATATAGGGGAATCTATGAGAACTTGGGCCAACGAGAAGGCATTATGGCAGTAATCAGAAACCGGAATCATCCTAGCTAGCCTATCTACACCATGAGCACCATACCATGAGTGCTATAATATGAGCACTACACCATGAGCACCACACCATAGCACAGCATGTCAAAAATTAAATAATCAACATTTTTGAGAACATTTATGGGATCACACTCTAATATACACATTCCAAAGGAATCGTGGCCTCATTGGACGTGGTATGCAATCGAATTTGGAATCGTACTGGCAATATCCATGTTAGTCTCTAGGGAAATAACTGACTCTATTGAGGGACTAGCGCCTGACACGCAGAACTGGCTGTTCATGGGAATAGTTGGCGTGATATTTTTTGCATGGTATATTATAATTCGAGGCATGATTCTCAAAAAAAAGATACTTGACAACAAATACTAGTCACTTTAGATATTTTGTCTTGTCTGGAATTTTTGCCTTTTCAAAAGCAGCTCTTCTATTCTTACAAGACTCGCAGATGCCACAGTGTCGTTCCTTGCTGGTATAGCAGCTCCATGTCTTAAAGATGGACTCTCCTACAGTTTTGTAGCCTTTTTTGAGCAAGTCGGCCTTTGAGAGGCCCTTCATGTATGGCGACCATATCTCCAAGCTCTCTCTTTGGCCGGTTTTAATTCCATCATATTCTCCCAAATTAAATGCAGAAGCTAGTCTCTTTGCAAATGCCGGGCGGCAGTCAGGATAATTTTTGTCACCTGTATGTGCTCCATATGCAACCACTCTAGCACCAAGTGTATATGCCCATGCTGAGGAAATGGAGAGAAACACGGCGTTTCTGATTGGCACTACAATGGAATACTCAAATGCACTTGGAATCTTTTTTCTTTTACTAGTAAGTGCATTAGAATCCCCGTATAATTCCTTCATAAATTTAACATCTACAATTTTGTGCTCTTTGAGGTTTAGCTTCCTTGCAAACATTCTTGCAGCTTGAATTTCTTTGTCTGCTTTTTGCCCGTATGAAAATGATATGCCATACAACTCGTATCTTGATTTCAGCATGGATGCAGAACAGACAGAGTCTATTCCACCGCTAAATACCACCACTGCCTTTTTCACATGACTCACCCTCTGACTATAGCTCCCACGCTGGGTTTGCATATAATGGTCTGACATCTAGTCTTGGCAGATGCAAACCCCTTTGCCATTGCAGCTGCAATTTCATCCATATCTGCACCCTTTTCTGAAAACGCAATGACTGACGGCCCGGCACCGCTTATTGCAACACCTGTAGCGCCTGCCTTCAGAGCGTTTCGCTTTACACTTGCAAATCCTGGAATCATGTGTTGCCTTGCAGGCTCTACAATTACATCCCTAATTGAACTACCTATCATGTGAGAGTCACCACTTGCAAAACCAGCAGCAATTGATGTAGCACTTGACAAATTTGTAATACTATCTTTGAGACTTATCATTGTAGGTATTACACTCCTAGATGCTTGTGTCTTTTTTTTTGGAACTGTTATACTAGGTACTGCAACACACATGCGCAAACTTTGCGGCGGCTTTATTCTAATTACACTTAGTGGATTATCCCTTACAATAACAAATCCTCCTAGTACTGATGCTGCCACATTATCATAGTGGATAGTGCCAGCACTTGCCTTCTCACCAGAGCCTGCAAGTTCCACTAGTGCATCTGAATCCAGACCCAACTCAAATAATCTATCCACTGCCACTGCCGCAGCAGCTGCTGATGCTGCACTACTCCCCATACCAAAGCCTGCGGGAACTCTCTTTTTGATATCTATTTTGATACCATCTCTAATCTTGAATTTCCTCTTTGCGTTTTTTACTACCAACCCGGCAGTATTATCTGTAGGTCTTGTAGGGATGTTACCATCTGTTGTTATATTTATGCCACTATCCTGTCTTGTAAGTGTCACCTCGTCATGAAATGCATTCAGTGCTAGCCCGAACACGTCAAAACCGGGGCCCAAATTTGCAGTAGATGATGGGGCCTTTACTGTAATCTTGTCTGGCACTAGTCCTCTACCTCCTCGCCTAAGTTGAGAATCCTACTCAGTGCACCCTCTAAATTCACAAGTCCATCTCCTGTCACGTTGGATATTGGTATGAGACCCTGCGCAAAGCCTCCTAGGTTCAGACCTCTTAGGATATTTGTAGTTAATGCGTATGTCTCTCCATCTGCTTCCTCTGCAATGGCATTCTCTAAACTCTTTAGACTTGATGACCATCGGAGTATTTCTCGTAACTTTGTTCCGATGATATCTGTCTTTGTTATTGCATTTACGGTAGGCAAGTTCAGGCGGAGTCTTATCGAGGTTGCAAGCAGTGCAATGGAGACAAAGTTTACAGGAGTTGTAATTAATGAACCATCAAAGAGGAATATGCCTGTTTTTTCATCTGATGTTATATTATCTACTATGAAGCGGCCACTAGAACGATACGCAAACAACTCAATCTGGCCTGGCGTATCTATTAGTAGATAGTCTGGATTGACACTAGCAACCTCACTTTGAATCTCATCAATCTTGGAGGCAATCAAGTCATTTGCCATTACTAATGCACCATTTGGACCTAGGTCATACTGTTGCATTATTCCTACAATGTCCACATGATCCCTCACATCAATGTCGCATGTATATGGAATGTTTTCTACACCGGGATCCAGATTCAGTACTGCTGCAAATGCACCATTCGTGGTGTAATAGTCGTATAGCTTTGATGTGAGTA
This sequence comes from Nitrososphaerota archaeon, assembly GCA_026712925.1. GTDB lineage: Archaea > Thermoproteota > Nitrososphaeria > Nitrososphaerales > Nitrosopumilaceae > JAPOPJ01. The sequence continues at coordinate 4,584 of JAPOPJ010000026.1, read as the reverse complement.
GAGACTTTCCAGAACCTGCTGTTCCACCTACAAAAATAACCTTCAATATGCCCTAAATTTTCTTTATTGGCTTATATTTGAATCCATAAAGAACTTAACAAATGAACTGGCGTATAGCTGCTGTACCTGCAACGCTCATACCCATATTCATCATAGCATTACAATTTGACATCAGTCCTGAGGATATTCTTGCAATAGGACTGCTTCCGTTTGCCGCTGCTGTTGTTGTAATGATGTTAAAGCTCATCTTACAGGGAATAAAGTTCACATATATCACGCGGCAATATCTTGGCAAGTTTGATTCATTTTGGAAGCTGACTGGTGTCCGTGTGGGAAGTGAGTTTATCAAGTTTACAACTCCCATGTTTGTAGGTGCAGAGTTTGTAGTGATTTACTATCTGCATAGGAAGGGAGTCAAGCCATCTAAATCCACATGGATTGCAATTATGGATATTGTCACAGAAGTACTGGCTGCCGGGATATTATCCATTATGGCAGGTGTGCTTGCTCTGGCAAGCGGGGCATATGTAGTGGCTACAGTCGTACTTGGAACTAGTATTACAGTTACTGCCCTGTGGGTGGTTTTGTTCTTTCTGTCCTCAAAGAGGACGTTCCAAATTCCACAAGGTCTTGCTGCACTTGCCTCAAAACTGGGAAAAGAAAAGGGGGCAAAGTATGTAGAACAGACAAACTCTTGGATGGCAGAAGTCTGCATGATGAGCAGAAAGAATCTAAGGACTGCCGAGTCAAAAAGAGTTTTTACAGTGGCACTATTATTCTCTATTGCGTCATGGATATGTTACGGTATTACGTTTATGATTATTTCTGCTGGAACAGAATATGTCATTGGTGCGTTTGACTCTATAATGGCAGTAATGGGTGCAAACGCTATAGGGAATCTACCCATAACTGTTGGAGGTTCAGGCCTTGCAGAGTTTGGAATTGTTGCATATATTCATAATCTAAACCCGTTTGATTTTGATGCATCTGCCGGAGGTCTAGCTGCATGGGATGCTGTAATAGGATGGAGAATTGCTACATACTATATCCCAATTGTTGTTACGTGGTTATTGCTAGTAAAACTTGCACTAAGTAGAATATCTAAAACCGAGACATCATCAAGCGGTGCTTGAATCCACATCTAGATCATACTATAACTGGACTAAATCCTATAATGAAATGTTGGTGAGATGTATGATGATGAGATGTATGATGATGAGATGTATGGTGATATCGTATGGTGATATCGTATGGTGATTCCCCGGGTATGATGTCTTGGGTTGATTAGTGATGCTGTGGTATAATGTTGTGTTGCAGTGCTACGATACGATGTCACGATAATACCATGATATGCTACCATGATATGCTATCATAAAATGACGCATGGATAGTTTTCTTATCTCACTTTTAGAATCATTTTTTGTAATGTCTTGATTATCATATTGGTATAAACAATATGCAAAGTATGCATACTATTGAGATATAGTATAATAATTTTACAACCACAGTCATATTATGAGCACGCAAGCGCGATATAAGGCCGACAAAGCCAAGAAAAGTCATACTAGTACCTTTTTTCCACGCGTAATCCGGGAGTTTGAAGATGACGACGAGCCTATGGTTTATGGGAATACAAAAAGCAACCGTCGTTGAGCTGACTAGTGAGATTAGTATTTTTATCTTGAATCATCCCATATTGAATCATCCCATATTGTATTATATCTGCATGAATCCTGTTATATCTGCAGAATCACCCAACAGAGTCGTTTCTGCTACATGTGACTGTCTCGGCATTAGTTTATTTTCAGGAATGTGTAACCAAATCTTATGACTGATGCGTCAGAGTCTGATAGGCAAGAACTGTCTCGATTGCTGGTGGAAACCAAGTCGTTTCAGTACTCTCCAGATAACCCGTTTCAGCTGGCATCAGGTGCATCTAGTCCATACTATTTTGACTTGAAATTACTCAACGGCGATCCGAGGGGAATTAATGCAGTCGCTCAGATATTATATGATTCTGTAAAAAAATCAGGCGCAAAGTCAATAGGTGGTCTTGCAGCAGGCTCTATCTCGATTGCCACTGCGGTCTCGCAGCTGAGCTGGTTTGAGCATCAAAAAAATCCAGCAAACCCACTTGTCACGTCATTTTTTGTCCGCAAGGAGCAGAAAAAACATGGAACCACAAAGAGAATTGAGGGTATGATAGAGTCTCCTGTAGTAATTGTAGATGATGTGGTTACTAGCGGCATGTCTGCACTAGATGCTACAAATGCAATAAGAGAGGCAGGCTTTGAGTGCAGGTGTATAATGTCAATCATATTTCGAGGAACTGCCAAACAGCGCAGAGACATAGAAGAAAGCATAAGACTCGAGCCCATTTTTTACCAAGATCAGCTAGTCGAGCACTTTAAAGAGATGAGATCATGATTTGTAATACAGGAGGTATGGCAAGTTGCTTTTAGATGATTTTCCGAGGCATGCAACACCGCGCCCGAGTCAAATTCAAATTTTAAGAGAGCTTGACAATGTCCTCAAGAGTGGATACAAAAAGATCATCATCTCAGCACCTACTGGAATAGGAAAGAGCTATGTTGCAAAAACTATTGCAAACTTTGCAGCTACCTCATTTATTGTAACATCCACCAAACAACTACAAGACCAATACATGGAGGATTTTTCCACAATGACTACCATCAAGGGAATGTCAAACTTTGCGTGTTATCAGCAAATGGATCTTGCAAAAATAGGAGAAAAAGATACTGCCATGCTGAGGGGTCTGACGTGTGATAGAGGACAGTGCGCTAGACAAGAGAAAGGCAAGCAGATAAACACCTGCAAGTACAAGGCAGGCGATGAGGACGGCAAGCAGTGCATTTACTACAAGCAAAAGTCAGGGGGATTGGCTCACAACCAGACAATTCTAAATTATGCCATATACTTTCAACTGAAAAAATTCCAAGCAACATCGCGTGGTGTCTTGCGAGACATGGGCGTATTTGATGAGGCACACACAATTGAGAATGAGATAGTACGATTCCTGGCACTAGATGTGTGGGAGGGGTACCTCAATGATGTAGGGCTTGCACCGAGCCGTTGCGACCTTGATGATGTTGATTCAGTTATCGACTTGCTTGATGACCTAAAGGTAGGGTATGGCAAGCTCCTCTCAAAAATGGATGGCAACTCTCAGCAGCCAGAATCAGTGCAGGATGCGCAGTCTTACTCTAGGTTGCTTAAACGGTTTGAGAGGGTAACAGACTCTAGGGCACTTATTACCGCAGACAAGAACAACTTTGTAGTCCAGGCACCAGAGTCTGATGCTTCAGGCGGACTCAAAAAGCTCTCAGTAGTACCAGTTGATATAAGCAAGTTTACGGAGAGCTTTTTTGACTCTGAATATCAAGTGTTCATGTCGGCAACCATAGACAAGGGCAATTTTTCTAGAGGCTTGGGACTTGAGGATTGTGCGTTCATAAATATGACAAAATCCCCATTCCCAAGGGAGAGCAGGGAGGTAAAATTCCTCAATGTAAGGCGTCTGAATCAGTCATCATCATTTGAGGACAGATTTGAGGTGATTCGACAGATAGGTAAGGTAATGCAGGATCATCAGGATGAGCGAGGCCTGATACTTACATCATCAAAGAAACGGTGCGCTGACATTCTCCAGCACTTACCGTCAGAACAGAGCAAGAGAATCCAACTAGCGCACTCTGAAAATGATGATGGCTCTACACTTGGGGAGATACTTGCAGCTCACGAGGACACTAAAAATGGCGTGTTACTCTCATCTTCACTGTGGCAGGGAATCGACCTCAAAGACGATCTATCCCGGTTTCAAATAATAGAAAAGTGCCCATATCTCTATCTTGGGGATAGGCGTGTCATGATGAAGAAGAACAAGGATCCCCGGTGGTATAGATATCAGACTATTGTGAAACTACTACAGGGAATCGGCAGGAGTGTCAGAGGTGAGGGTGACTATGCTAGGACATACATCATGGACAAGTCAGTACAAGACTTGCTTACATACAATAGAGAAATGGTTCCGCTTGCATACCATGATGTGATTTTCAGATAGGCCTATATTATTTGGGGAGTGATGCGGGGCCACACTGCATGTAGCTGATGTCAAGGATTCATGACTCTACTACATGACTATATTCTTTGTGTGTAATTCTGACATGAAAAAAACAAGACTCGTTGTATGTCAAGATTGTGTGGTGGATGTATGCATCTACTGCATGTATTATGTCATGAACAGAAATACCAGTGCTATACCCTTGTACAATCCCAGCAATGTACCCAAGAATTATTTTGCTATGGCTACTTTCAAAAACTAATCAGCAAATGGCAGGAACTTGTGATGTGATATTGTCTAGTTCTGCCCGTCGCGTATCTGAATTTTTGCTAGATAGTAATCTGCATGTTGCACATACATGGAACCAGTAGAGCCCGGTGGTACAGGTGGTCCATCAAATGTAAGTATGGTGGAGTATGTCTTGATTTGTTTTCCATCAATGAGAACAGTCTCTCCTGTTTCTATAGCTGGCGAGCCATTAATTCCTGTTATGTTTCGTGGCT
>JAPOPJ010000027.1 GCA_026712925.1 Nitrososphaerota archaeon | reverse complement strand
TGAACCACCAAAAAGATCAACTGATGCTTGACATATTGGGTAATCCTGCCATATTTCAAGATAATGTTGAGAAAATAGCATCCACTCAGGTTTGTTTTGTTATTAGTCACGATTTTGCATGAGATCATGTTTTTTACTGCCTAGGCAGAAAATGCGCATGAGTACATACGAAGTTTGCTTCGAATCTTTTATATGGAAACTCCCGAGGCTTTAGCATGATGGTTAATCCAAGAGCATACCTTGCAGAAGCTATAGCAACGTATGGACTGGTTTTCTTTGGCCCCCTTTCAGTAATTTTAGCTGTGGCATCATTTGGGGAGACTTTGACTACCCAGTCAGTATTGTTCATATCTCTTGGACATGGTGGTATTATCGCGCTGATGATCTATGCATTTGGTCATATCTCTGGTGCCCACATCAATCCAGCAGTTACCATTCCCATGATGATCACAAAAAAGATAGGCATTACAGATGGCATAGGATATATCATATCACAGATAGTGGGAGCAGTTGCAGCAGCTGCCACACTCAAGGCAATCCTGCCCGAATTAGGTGCAAAGGTAAACTTTGGAACCCAAGGTGGTCCAAGTGAACTGCTAAACAATAGTGTCAGTTCAGGATTTGCAATAGAGGCCATTTTGACATTCTTCTTGGTACTTGTAATCTTTATGACAGCAGTTCACAAAAAAGCCTCACCAGGATGGCACGGATTTACTATAGGAGGAATGGTGTTTCTCATTCATCTAGTTGCAGTTCCACTAACTGGAGCATCAGTGAATCCCGCAAGAACATTTGGTCCTGCACTAATATCTGGATTCTGGGAGTTTCACTGGCTTTACTGGGCAGCACCAATCTTGGGCGGAATCATAGCAGGGCTAATAATGAATTATGTCTATGTCAACAAAGCTGAAAAAGAGGCATAATACCAACATTTTTAAAAATTTACCACATCTTTACATCATGAGTTCTCCAAAAGATATCACACTTATGCTAAGAGCAGAATCAGAGAAACTAGACTCGCTAGTAAAATCTGCCACCAGTCAAGAACCATCCATCCATGAAATAGTAGAGATGTATTATCAAGCCATAAACATCTCCTCAATTATCACCATGCTCAAACAAGAATCAATCCATATAGGAATAGTAGATAGCATATCAGAAGCTGAAAGAAAAATCTCAGATTTTAACAAAATGACACATCCTAAAATCTTGGCTGAACTAAAAACATCCATTGCAGAATCAATTAAAATTCTCAAGGCCTCATCTGATAGTCAATCCAAAAATGAGACAGAGAATGCGGCTTCTGATTATGAATTACTTCGCAAGAAAATGAGCACAAAAGAATTTGTGGAGCAATACGACAGGGAACTCAAATGATGCATAATCTTGCAGCCAATATATTAAAACTGAAAAAAGAGTTTCAAAATGATTATGATGGTAAAAGTCACATCCAAGAAGCCATACCAAAGTCAGAGTCAGAAATGTTCCCAATCACGGATAGTGAACTAGCACTGCTTCACAAATTTGCTAAAAAGAACCCCATATACTATAACTCGTATGATAAAATAATTTCCGGTACAGACTGCATAGTCTATGAGGGAGATATAAACAGATACTGGCTTGGTAGTATTACACAAGATAGCAGTCATGCTCCATTTTGGCCCACATGGATTATGTCAGCATATGTGATAGCATCATACTGCAAAGAGTTTGGCTTTAATGAAATTGTTGATGTAGGGTCTGGTGATGGACGTATAGCATACTGTGCAAAAATAGTAGGGATGAAATCTGCAAGTATTGAAATTGACAGTGAACTAGTAAAACTGCAAGACATGCTCTCAGATATACTAGACTTTACTCCATACTGCTCAGATGCATCAATCTTTGACTATTCATCTCTGAATTTGAAATTTCCAGCTTTTGTAATTGGTGGAATTTCCCAAATGGGCGGCTCAGAGTTAGCAACAGCCGTGATGGAGAAAATTAGTTCAGACCCAAAGCAAAATGGATGGGTATTTACCGGAACGTATTCGCAAAAATATGGGCAAGATCCCAAAAACAATGCTGGTTGGGGCACGTTAATTATTAAAAACAACCTCAGAGTGATGCAGACAGTAACTTTACCTACCACATGGACGTTTCATGAAACAATTGAGACCCCGTATGTCTTTGCAATATCAGACTAGGCATACCCATGGATGTGTTTTGTGCAGGAATGATGCAGGAATAAATCATACATATCAAGTGACAAGGCAGATAAACGCAATCCAAATTAAGCCTAATACAGCATTCTTTGTTGGACTCGTTGCATAGCTTGGATAGTGCGAACGCTTGCGGAGCGTTAGGTCGCCGGTTCGAATCCGGTCGGGTCCGCATCATTTTATGTCCATATTTGGTTGGTTCTTCACCAATTCGGAGCTTGGGATAAATTCTTAGATGAACCTGTGACTTTGTATCTGCCACAAATGTACGACTTGGTTTAATCACAACTATCCATTATGCGTAATAGCAATTTTGACATCCGGTTTACTGCACAAAATGCCTCGGATTCGGTTGGGACGAGGAAAAGTTGGCACCCACTCCTTTTAGTTGATAATAATGGTGAGAAAGAGGCATAATTTCTTACTGTCATAATTAGAAATAATCCCCGTTTCTCCGTATATGTGGTGAGAAAAGGATTTAAAATCTAACTACCATAGTTAGATTATGAACCTAAATCTCTACACAAAGCCACTTAGCCATGAAGAACAAAAATTCTATCTTTACCTAGAGAGTATGGGAAAAAATTCCTTTAAGGTTTCTGAAATAGATAACAAAAGACTGGGGCTAAGTAAAGACTATCTCTACGTGGTAATCAACAGGCTGGAAAAGAAGGGTTGGATAACTGGAGTGGGAAAAGGAGTCTATTTGAGACTTCCAGCCAGCACTGCACTTGAGGGACGTGTATATCTTGAAGATCCTTTTGAGGTCGGCTTGAAGATGTATCCAGGATACCTTGCTTTCCAAAGTGCATTAAGAATACATGGGTTAAGTGAATACGAACCCTTCACAGTTTTTGTTGCAACTAAAAATAAATCAGAAACAATCTCATTACTTGAGCACTATGAAGTGAAGGCAGTAAAATTAGGAAAAAGATTTACTGGATTTAAGGAAAAAGGGAAATACAACGTTTCAACAAAAGCAAAGACATTCTTTGATTGTTTTTATCATCCACAATACGCTGGCGGTTACTCTAAAGTTCTAAAATCTCTGCACTTGACAGAAGAAATGAATTGGGTTGAAATGGAAAAATATCTTGACGAATTTGGATCATCTAGTCTATGTCAAAAGATTGGCTATATGCTTTCATTACTTCATAAAGAAACCGAGTATAAACTTCCAATAGATTTTCTAGAATATTTGAAAAACAGAATAAAAAATAAAACAAAACTTGATTTTGCTCTGAGGGGTGGAAAGTACATCAAAGAATGGATGGTGGTGGATAACATAGGAGAGAGAAAACTTCTTTCGTGGTGGTACAATGGTTGAATTTCGAGAAGCGCAACAAGCAGCTGCAAGAACTGGAATTGGAATGCAGTATGTTCTAAAAGAAGCAAGAGTGTTTGACATTTGGAGTCAGATATGTCCCATTATATTATCTGATGAAATGTTATCTGAAGCTAAAATAATATGCAAAGGTGGAACGTCATTAAACAAAATATATCTTGGTGACATACAGAGGTTTTCAGAAGATATTGATATGGATATATTTTTCAAAGACGATAGATCAAAAGATGAAAAAATAGAATTTATTAAAAATAATGTCATTGCTCCGTTGAATAGTTCCTATACAATTCCAAAAGAAGCTAGAAGAAGAAATGTTGTACATTATACATGCAAGTTTAAAAATGAAATCAATATGGATGATAACGTATTTCTTGAGTTCAATGTGGGAGAAACAATGACTGGCAGTAATGAGGTAACTAACGCTAAGAGTACAGTACTCCCATTGACCGTTGATAAAGTTCCTGTTTACTCGTTTCATACTCTAATTGCCAAAAAATTAAAGGCGTTTTACGAAAGAGATGAAGGAAAAGATGTCTATGATATCTATTCTAGCCTCAAAATTACAAACGAAATAGGTGCAATAATCGAAATTTTGAAGGATGTTTTAGCCTCGACGGACATAAAATATGATGATTTTAGAACGAATATACCAAAAAAACTTCAAGATGGTAAAAAAATGAAAAGTCTGCACGGTTCAACAAATCCATATATCCCAAAAAATCTTCGGATGGGATGGGATATTGCCGCAAAAGAGATTTTAGATAAAATTGAACCTCATCTATGATTCTTTGAAACTGCCTTCAAGAATCAATAGAAAGAAACAGGTGCACGCCCATACACACTCTGTGTACCTAGAGACAAATACCAATGCCCATACATGTAACCAGATTGTTGCACAAAATGCCTTGGATTCGGTCGGGATCCTCGCCACAAGCTCCGAATTTGGGGAAAAGTCAAGAATCCGAATAACGTATATAGTAATATGAACAATATAATACTGTCAAAGGGTAATACGGCGTATTGCCTATGGGATGTGTTAGTGGAGGGTTCTCGGTTGCACATTCTTGACACTTATCTTGGATATTCTTTATAACCGATATCTATTCCTGTTTTGTTTCTTGCAAGATTACCACATAACACATCCCAACATCTGGGAAATTTGTCGTCGTTTGATTTGTGCTAAAGGGTACAATATGCAAGCGCATCTGCCACCGTGACAAGATTTGTAACATACTAATTTCTAAAACTCCACACCTAGATTGGATATATGATGTGTGATTTTGATTATTTACAGTCAGAATTTCATAAAGCAGTCATGTTATAAATTAAATCTAGACACGATGCAAGTGCGATTCCTTTAAAACCATCTAGTTTTAAAAAGAATCCATGTCCATAAAACTCGATGATAAACAGAAAAAAGCAGTACAGCATTCTGGAAGTCCACTTCTTGTGATTGCAGGACCTGGTAGTGGAAAGACCCGTGTCATAATAGAGAGGGTAATGCATCTAATCAAATCAGGAATAAAGCCATCAGAAATACTATGCCTTACATTCTCTGAAAAAGCAGCGGCAGAAATGATGCAACGTCTAGAGGAAAGATTAGACATTACAGATATGCAGATTAGTACCTTTCATGCCTCTGCAAAAAACATGCTAGAAGACAACGTATTAGATTCTGGTATAGGAATGTCTTCAGGAATAATCAAGAGGCATGCACGACTAGTATGGGGTCTTGAAAACATTGACAATTTTGAGTTCAAGCATATCGAGGTTGGAAACAATGCAGTCGAAGTGATAGAGTCAGTTACAGACGGGGTGAGTGCATTCAAAGCCGAGCTGATATCATCAGATGAACTATACAAATACATTGATGCAAAACTCAATGAAAACCTAGATGAAGATAAAAAAGACTTTGTTTTAAAACTTGCAGACCTGCACAAAGTGTACCTCAAATACCAAGAATTTCAACAAAGCAAAACTGTAATAGACTTTGATGATATGGTAGTTTTTGCAGTGGATTTGTTAAAGAAAAAACCAAACATTCTATCAAGGTATCAGAAAAAATACCGACACATCCTAGTTGATGAATTTCAGGACAATAACTTTGCACAACTAGAACTTGTAAAGCAGATTACAAGTTCTGGTAATGTTACAGTAGTAGGGGATGATGATCAGAGCATATACAGATTTCAAGGCGCATATCTTACCAACTTTAAAGACTTTCAGAAATACTTTTCAAACAACACTGAAATAATACTAGATAATAACTACCGCAGTACACAGAGTATAGTAGGTGTGGCCAATCACTTGCATCGGGCAATGCCAAACAGGCATGATAAAGTTCTAAAAACCACACACGAACAGGGAGAAAAGATCACAGTAGCACAATGTACAAATGAATCATCAGAAGTTGAATTTGTTGTAAAGACCATCAAAGAATTACTTGGGAAAAACATTCAAAGAAGAGATGGTAGTTCAGAATCCCTTACATACAAAGACTTTGTGGTTCTGGCAAGAAAAAGATCAGATGGTAAGAAATTTGCAAAGGGTCTAAAAGCACATGGTATTCCAACTACACACCTTGGCGAATCAAATGTCTTTTCCACTCCTGTAGTACGCGATATAATGGCATTTTTGAGTATTGCAGAAAATCCCGGTGAATCAGGAATAGCTATAAACAGACTCATGATGAGTAATGGGATTAGCGATGTCAATATAGCAAAGATAAACCTCAAAGCACGTAAAAAAGCATGGTCAGGTCCTGCAGGGTATGATTATGTCCTAGATACAATCAAAGAGCGCCACACATTAGATATATCCCAAAAGGACAAACTTGGAGATATAGAGGAGCAGATTCAGAGGATAGTAAATCTGAAATCAAATGAAACAGTAAGTGGTGTAATTTATGAAATTATCATGTCTGTTTCTGGTTTGTATAAAAAATCAATCCAAACAGACACGCCAGATAATATTAGAAGCCAATCCATCATGAAGACACTTTATAATATTGCAATAGAGTTTGAGTCATTATATCCACAGGGCACGCTTGGCGGCTTTATGCGACATCTCAATCTTATAAACAGATTTGATATGGAATTAGATGAAGGTCCTACACCTGAAAATACTGTACAGGTAACTACCATACACCAAAGTAAAGGAAGAGAGTTTCCAGTTGTCTTTATAGCAGATGTTGCTAAAAATAAACTGCCACTAAGATATAGGGCAAAGAAATTCTATGTTCCAAATGATTTAGCAAAGGGAATGAGAGAGGCAGAAGATGAGCGAGAGTTATACAGGCAAGAAGAGCGACGCTTATTCTATGTTGCAATGACTAGAGCTCAAAACATGTTATACATTACATATGCTAGCAGATATGGTCAGAACAAAAACGAGACAAAGCCATCCATATTCTTAGATGAATTGGACTTTGAGAAGAATCCACTGATAAACCATATAAAATATGAAGAGCAGGGTACAGATGTAATTCTCAAAAAGGACAGCATTATAGAGAGAATAAAAAATGATAGGCAGAATATGGCAGTAGATGCAATCAATCAGATGCGCCTAAAAAGTGCAATACAGGATATAGTGGAATTAGCACAAATAAGACATTATGATATGCATGGGAACCTTGAGGGTTTTGACTCTAGCGAAATCCTAAAACCAAGTACTAGTAGAATCTCAGAGGCGGACCTAAAAGGTGTAAAAATTCCCCTTGTGGATAAAAATGAGATTAGTCTCAGTCCATCAAAGATAAAGTCGTATGAGACTTGCCCCCTACAGTTCAAATTTGCACATATAATGAATGTACCATCAAAATCCAAGCCATATTTTGATACTGGGAATGCGATTCACTCAGTAGCAGAGCACATGACCAAACTCCAGCTAGAGGGAATTACACCTACAGAAGAACTTGCATTTAAAGTGCTAGAAAAAGAGTGGAATCCAATTGCATACCAATCCAAACTATCAGAAGAGCAAGAAAAAGAAAATGCAAAATCCATGGTAAGAACATATCTGAAATGGCTTGTTGAAAATAAAAACACGCCAGTTGCAGTAGAGAAGAAATTTAGTATTAAAATAGAAGGAGTGCAGTTTAAGGGAAAGATAGACAGAATTGAGAAGACACCTGATGGTAAGTATGTCGTAATTGACTTTAAGACAGGTAAAACTGAGATAAAAAGCAAAGATGTTAAAACTGATCCACAGTTGAACATCTATGCACTTGGAGTGGAAGAGCAGTATGAAGAGTTACCAGAGACTACATCACTGTTCTATCTGAAAAAGGACAAGATTGTAGAGAATCTAATTGAAGAGTCTCAAGTTAGGTCAGTTAGTGAGGAAATTGGAGAAACAGTCAAATTAATACTAGATGAAAAATTTGATGCAACACCGGGATACATGACATGCAAAAATTGCGACTATAGAAGCATTTGTAGTGAGAAAGAAGAGTCATAAACTAGCAAAAAATCATTCGATATGGTATGATTGGATATGATGTGAAATGATTGGATATGATGTGAAATGGTATGATGTGATTGGATATGCTATGATATGCTATGAAATGTAAGATATACTAGTGTGTACTTTACTTGCCTGATGACTTGTAGTGATCAGCAGGTTTTACTTCTATCGTGCTTGCTGACTTTACACCATACACAGGATCTCCCCGCTTGTCTCTTAGCGTAGTTCTTGACACGCTAGTAACATTTGTAAATATCTTGATTCGCGTTCCATCATCAAGATTGTACTCATTGAACTCTTGTCCTATTGTATCATATCTCAAGTCAGATTTTTCAATTGAGCTCATTATATCGTGCTCTGTGATTTTACGATTTGTAGGAGTGCCTCTCAAAGAGGGGTCTGCATAAATTACTGACAGGGTTTGCGTATCCATTGTAAATGATACTTTGCCACCATCCATTACCCTGTCAATTCTTTTAAGAATGGTTCTCGTCTTTAAGACGGAATTGTCACTTATCTGGTATTTGTTCCAGGGCTCTTTGATTATCTCAAAATCTATTGGTCGCGTGCTTGTCACAGTACATTACCATTATGGAGGATAATATGTTCTTCCATATTTTGGAAATATGGTCATGAGGGGCTGTAATGGTGGGGCCATATGATGACTGTCATGAGGGTTGTGTAGGGACTATCAGAATGGGCATCATGGTGGCTGTTATAGTGACTGTCATGATGAGATTTACCGTATTTTTAGTCACATTGCGGCTTATGTGACCACGTATGCAAATATGTCCAAGCCGTCTAGTAGTGCACACGTATGAGATATGCAATAATGCCAGTCCAACTACATGTGTTTGGGTACCACGATAATGAATAATACAAGACATGTGGCAGGTATTTTTCAAATTTAGGTATATGCTTAAATCCAAGTACAAAAAAGTTGCGCCATGGTAACAGGCTACCTCATGCTAAACAAGAACATCATCATATCACTGACTATATCCATGACTATCTCGGCAATAGTGGCACAGGTATTCTCCACACAGGATGACTATCTAAACTCCACATTCACGCTGATCTCTGGCTATTTCGTGTATTATAGCATATTTACAACGTTATACTATAGGGACAACAAAAAAGCATACAAGACAGAATTAGGCAATACAAATACTGCTAGGCTCAAAATGGATCTAAAAAAGATGGTCCTAACTGTAGGGGTTGGTGAAGTTTCATTTCTAGCCTCAAAGTGGACATCACAATATTATCTGCTTACGCAAAATTTCGAGCCATATGTAGCAGCAATTCTAGCACACCTAGTAGGAAGTGCACTGCTACTTGCCATGATGAACTTGACTGCCAAAAAGACTCACCTGTACAAGTAATCTTCTAGCATACAGCTATTCAGTAGAATGATTCATCTATAGTTGCTCTTCCATCTCTTTGATGATATTGTATCATGTATGAATTTTCTGTATATAGTGACTGGAGATAAATGATTTTGAGATACTTGGATGAAATTGTACTGTATGATATGGTGTGAAAATGATTTTGCATCACAATGTATGGTATTACTTGGAGTGTAAAAAACAATCCACGGTGTGATCATTTACCATTCCAGTTGCCTGCATGAATGCATAGCATATAGTAGGTCCGACAAAGGTAAACCCCCGTTTTTTAAGATCAGAACTCATACTTTTTGAAAGCGTGGTAAATGCAGGGATATCAGTTAATTTCTTAAAATTGTTTTTCATCGGAGTGTGATCCACAAAATCCCACAGATAGTTATCAAAAGAGCCAAATTCTTTTTGAATTTTTAGGAACTGCTTGGCATTATTAATTGTAGAAAGTATCTTGAGTTTATTTCGAATTATGGATTTATCTTGGAGTAATTTTCTTACGCGGGTATTATCATACTTTGAAATTTTTCTGGCATCAAAGTTTGAAAAGGCCTTCCTGTAACCCTGCCTGCGCTTCAGGATTGTCATCCAAGATAGCCCAGCTTGTGCACCTTCAAGGCAGAGAAATTCAAACAGTATTTGATCATCGTGTTGCGGAGTACCCCATTCATTATCATGGTATGAGATCATTGGCTCTGTTTTTGCCCACTCACATCGTATAGTCATGACTATAACTTGGTTCCATACACCAATTATAACATTTTATGCCAAGATTGCGGTATTAACAAAGTTTTTCACTCCTGCAAATCTTGTAGTAAATCTTGCAGTAAATACTGTAGTATGTAACAATAATAAAACTATGTCAGTCATGAAAAGTCAGCCACAGATGCAAAAACCACATGGTAGGACGTGTATGTAAGTATTTAGCAAGACAGATGTGGGTTGTGTAACCATGACATGTTTTTTATATGATTCTATAAAATCAGTCTTCACTACTGTGACACACAATCACGCTGTTGTAGAAGGTTTTTTGGTAACTTGTGAAGATTTTCTGAAGTATTCTAACTATTCTGTTTTAGTTGATGTAGGTTTTCAAAGCACCGTAGTGAAGACTGAAAATGGTGAGTTTTATAGTCACAAGATCAAAGTACAAAACACCATAAAAATTCTACTTTGAACCAATCTTGATTGTCTGTAAGAGAGAATTGGTTGCATCATACGAGTGCTCCAAGTGCCGACAAATGTTGGGAATATGTTCACTTTTTATTTTTATTCGGCGCTCAGTACCTCTTGTAAAAAACCAACCATTGACTCGATTGATGTATTCGTCTTCATTGAATGATGCCGGATCTATTCTAAAACACACATTGGCAGTATTTTTGCCACAGGTAAGTATCGCAAAACAACTTTTTCGTTCAAAAGGTCGCCTCACATAGAAAAACAAATAACTCCGCTTTGCCTCAACCTCACAGTCAAATTTTTCTTTAATTTTTAATATTAATTCATCCAAATTTTTTCTCACATCATTTGATGCGGATTTAACAATCGCGTGCCACTTTGGAGCATCATCATCATCATCATCCAAAACATCATCTTTGTCATCTTCGGGGTTTTTGTAGCGTTCCAACACATTCTGAGACAATTCAGGAAATTTCCATATGTCTTTTGCCAACTCTATGATAGAATTTGCTCTGTTAATGATTTCAGATTCGTTCCAATGTTCTAGTTTCTTTAGACTCGTATTGAGTGAAATTGGGCTGTTTGTAAACCCGCCGTCCATGTCTCTTTTTTCCAAAAATGTCTTGTCGCTTAGTTCTGAGTTATATCCTGTCAGAGTCAGATTTCCAATGGTGTGTAAATATTTATCACGAATATGCTTCCACTCAGAACCAAGCTCTTTTTGCCATTCTTCAGAAAGATTTTCGTTTTGTGGCATTATGTGCTCAAATGTATATTCATCCACATTAACACGTTCCTTTCTGTCATGGTTTTCTAGTTTGTCAAAAAGATATTTTTTAATCTTCAAATCATATACATTTTTGGTCAGAAATTCAGTATAAAATTCACTGTCATTTGGAAATCGCTGATAACTTGTTTTTAAATTGAATGCCGCCTGGATGCTTTCAAGATATGCATTTTCCTTGTCTATCTTGTCTGCTAGGTTTGCAAAGGTCTTGTTGAGTGATTTTGTAGGAACCTCACAGATGGCGCGCCTGACAACATAACTTTCCACCATTAGAAATATTTCCAGTAAGTCATGCAACGTAATTAATTTTTTATTATGATCATCTAGTACTTCCAGCAAAAATGGATAGGCAACATTTACTTCCAACATGTTGATGTCTCGGATTATTCGACTCAATTGAGTGTTCTCCTCTTGCTCAAAAGCTAATTTTGTAAAGAATTTTGAAAACCGGTGAACATCTGAAATTATATCATCTTTAGTGCCACTAGAACTTGCATAATAAATTTTGAAAGCAGAATACACCTCGCGTTTGTTGGGTATCTTGCCAGTCTTCATTGTCAAATAATCTCTCATGAACCTATCAAAGTGTGTGGATATAGAATCACCGAAACTCTTTTCCATAGGTAGCCAAAAATTCATGTATAGACGTTCTTGGTTTTCCCTATCCAGATTCATCAGTACGTAATTACGAATAAGGTCGGCTTGGGACAGGTCCTTTCCGGTTGAGTTCAGACTTTCAAAAATAACTTGCGGGTTGTCATGATTGTTATCAAGGCTGATATCCACGATTGCAAGCTTGCTAATTCCCTTGTATATTAAATTAAAATCTACATTTTTTTTTCTGAACTGTTCTTGAAAAAATTTGAAATTGTTTGCAATGTTGTAAGAGTGATCTTTTGGGATTTCAGTTCCATTAATGATATTTTTGAATGTATCATAATCGTGTTGTTGTAAAAGCAGTTTATAACGTTCTTCCCCCTGCTCATCGTTGTTAAATAAATACTTGTTGTTTATTTTGGTTTTGGTGTTCTTGTTACCATTTTCCTCGAAAATTTCTCCAAGTGCCGCAAGTAATAATGAGATAGTAGTTAATCGTTGCTGTCCATCAATTACCATCCGTTTCGGAACTCCCGTAACTGGACACAATCCATCATCTATGTAGACAATTGATCCTATGAAGTGAGATGTAATATTATCATTTTGTGCAACCTTTTCTATATCTTCCCATAATTGCATGCATTCTTGTTCTTTCCAACTGTACGGTCTTTGATAGATTGGAATTGAAAATTGGTTTGTCCCATCCAAAAATAATACTAGTTCAGTTTTCCTAGCCTCCAATGCCATGAACGACTACAAATGACATGTAAGTCTTTTGATTTGCAGGCTCCCACAAATTCAAAGCTTTTTCGAACTTGGCTCACTGATATTGATATTGTCTGCCTTTGATGATATCATTAAAACAATCTGGATTGCCCAGTAGCTACAAAACAGGTTTTGATATGTTAGAGTGTATGATCGTATTGGCCCTGCTGGAAATGCTGAGGATTTACCAAAAGCCTCGAATTTGTGGGAGAGCCAACGTAACGAAAGCATTTTTAATGGTTTGAAATAAAAAATAACCATATGAGGATAACTGTACAGATGAAAAAAGCACTAGATGGTCAGGTCAAATTAGAAGCCGACGCATCAAGTTCTTACCTAGCAATGGGATCATGGTGTGAGATAACTGGATATGAAGGTGCATCTAGCTACTTTTACGCCCAATCCAATGAAGAACGAGATCACATGATCAAAATTATCCACTACATCAACGAAATGGGAGCTAGTGCCACTATACCTGCACAAAAGGCCCCTACAGACACTTACAAATCTCTTGAGGATGTGATCAAGGCCGCACTGAAAAACGAGCAACAGGTCACAAAAGCAATTCATAAACTAGTAGATATTGCACAAAAAGCAAAGGATCATTCCACGTATGCATTCCTAGAATGGTTTGTAAATGAGCAGGTGCACGAAGAGACAAAGTTTGAGATTATTTTGCAAAAGTTTAACCTGATT
The DNA here is from genome assembly GCA_026712925.1 of Nitrososphaerota archaeon. Taxonomy (GTDB): domain Archaea; phylum Thermoproteota; class Nitrososphaeria; order Nitrososphaerales; family Nitrosopumilaceae; genus JAPOPJ01. The sequence goes on along the minus strand of JAPOPJ010000027.1, from coordinate 11,920 downwards.
GGTAGAGACAAGTTAGCAATAAACGAGATTGATAAATTCTTGGCAACACAGGCAACGGCAACACCACCTGCATGATTTTTTTGCACCATACTATCTAACCAAACTAGCACACACAGTATCTCAATAATACAAATCGATATGAATATCATGTTTTACTGTTTTGTCAATATCTATTTGATCCCAGACATATTCTAGCAGTCATTTTACTTTATGATATTGCTAATTCCACTACATTGCTAGTCAAATAACATGCATTTACAATAAAATTCTGGGCACAAATCTGAGCAATACTTGCCACAGTGTATTGTGTCATAGTATCCAACAAAACATACAGACATTTGTTCAGTTAAATAGCATGACTCAAAGATACAAAATCTATGATTCATTTAGGATGTCGGTTGAAATTTTGCACACCTGCATCCCCGTACCATACACTTTCCATTGCCTTCAAAATGCTTTACAGAATCATGAAAACATCCGATTTCCATGTTAATGCAGTTCACATATAACATACCCCAAGACAGTTATAATTATGTGTCAACACAAGGAATACTGTTGATAGGCATTAAAAGTGTGGGAAGGTTTTTTCTCTTCATTGTAGGCGGGTTAGTCGCCATCATTGTGGGTTCTTTTATGATTCGTGGAACCATGCACTTGTGGGACAAACCAGACAAAGACCCTGATGACAAAAACAATAGTTAAAAACCGATTCATCCAAAATACATCACACATGATGCACGATGGCACACTACGAAAATCCCTAGAAGGGTACATAAGAAACAGGATACGCGAGATACCATCAGAGATTTCACAGACATTTCCTAACGTAAAACAGGTATGGAAGTGTGAAGGAGAACTTGACTTTCTTTACGGATATTATGTTGGAAAAATAGAAGAAGGTGCACTGCATTATTTGCTAAAAGCCACAAGAGCCTCTGCTGGCGGTTTTGTCGATACATTTGAGATTCGTGGTATAATTGAGACATTCAGAACGCCTCTGATAGATGCAATCAAAAAGGCAACTGCCAGATAGTAAAACCAATCAAGACATACAACCAAAATGTGCAGGCAAGACGTACAAAAAGATGTACAGATAAGACTACAATGATGCCATACAATTTAGTCATGATTTACTTTGATTTTTGTGATAAAGAACCATCACAAGATGAAAATCAAGCAAAACAGGCCTTACACAATTTGTAGTCATACGCTCACTAAAACAAAATCTGTTACATAAATCGCCACAGTCTGTCTAAAGAGAAATCATGCTTTGCCACATCCCTTGTTAGTTCCCACATCACCACATTTCTTGCCATTTGCTGTACAGGGGAATGGTCAGAGGCTCAAATTAACAAAGCGTCGAGTTTGAGAAAGAATCTTTGCCATCTAGGATTTGAAAAAACTCCTAAACCTTGATTTTTTTACTGAAGCGTCGGGGTTGTATTTAGTCTTAGATTTTGGGTTGTCTTGTTTATCTTTATTATTGTCGTTTTTGTCATCCAAGTTTGGTCTAATTATCAATTCAACGCGGTGTTAAAAAACATGGCTTTCAGGCTCATGAAATGACTAGTATTTGTGCTTAAATTCTTCAATTATGCACGTCTAAGGAGAAACATATTTAGCTTGAACGTTTTAGAATATAATGTGATTGCTAGGTTGAATCCGTTACAGTCCTACCTGAGGCGGTCTTTAGAGGAATGTTTTCTGTACCTGAAAATAGAATTATTTAACAAACTTCTAAAACAGTGAAGTAAAAATACCAGAGCACTACAAGCATATATGATAGAATTATGGTAGGACCAAAAGACGGAGGATTTGGCTTTGATCAATCAAAAAAATACACCAGCATTGACAACATTGATCAAGTCTGCGTCCAGTGCCAAGCAGGCCAGCACAAAAAATGCCTGAAAAAAGCACAACAGCAAAAAGACTGTGAATGTGAGTATTGTATAATTTATGGATGATTTTAAAGCATAAACGACATTGCAAACACTTGGCATTATTTCCATCATTTCCACCATTTGTGTAATTTCCATCATTCCCAGATATCATATCACTACAGAGTGGAATTACACTGATATTTTCTCATTATTTACTGTCAGCCATCCAGCCAGTGTTATATCATGTTCTGCACGGATCGTGTCTTTTTCCAATATGTTTTGCAAGCCTGATGACATCACTGCCAAAATCCTTTCCGCAGTATTTGCACTGAAAGTCAAATCCGCCTGGCACGTATTCCCTTGTGATGTAATAATATTAAAAAATTTCATTTTGTGCACCATTTTATGCACTATTTTGCACAGCATTTTACACATATCGCTGATAACAGAGCAAAACCCACCCATACACCTCAGAATCCAAATTAAGTAGATTCAATAATGCCCCCCACATAACCTGATTTAATGTCTAATCTCCAAAAGATTGCAGCATGGGTAGCCATTATCGGAGGAGGAATAGGGTTCTTTTTCTTCTCACAGTTTGCAGCTGAAGCCATGAGGTAAACAGATTTTACCCCCCAGATATTTATGAAATATATCATGATAAGCCAAGATGTAAGAGAATTTGTAAACAAACAAAAGCTTGGCTTTGTTGCAACCATATCACCAGATAATACCCCAAGCCTATCCCCAAAAGGTTCCCTCATATCATGGGACTCTGAAAATCTGGCCTTTGCAGATATACGCTCCCTAGGAACAGTCAACAACATATCTACAAATCCCAATGTAGAGATTAATGTAATAGACCCAATATTACGCAAGGGCTATCGCTTTAGTGGTACGGCAAGTATAATCAAAAACGGCAAGACATTTGATGATATAATACAATATTATGATAAAAACGGAATCAAGAGTGCCATTGATATAATTATACTAATCAAGGTGACTAAAGTCTCAGAGATTTTATCACCATCATATGATTCAGATATTTCAGAAGAAGAGATAAAATCAATGTGGAAAAAGCATTACCTAGACTCGTGAGACATCTTTGAGTTTTTCCAATTCATGTATGGTCTTTTTGTGATCTTGCTTTTCTTTTTCCAACATATTCCGCACTGTTTCTAGTTCTTCTTCTGCTGTGCCAAGTCTTGATTTTAGCGAACCCACAACAGCACTAGCAGCCTCTATTATTCCAGCAGTTTCAGATTTTGTCCCAGCAGGATGTGATGCTTCCTCTGAAGAATCATCAGAATCATTCAACTCACCAGATACCCCAGAGAGTCCACGTTTTACATTATACAATTTGGCATTAGTTTGGGCCATTTCCTTTTTCACCTGTACATGTATTGATTTTGTCTGCTCCAACAATTCTTGCTCCTTGAGAGTTTGGTTTTTTACTCCATCGCGCTCCCTTTGTGCCTCTTTGAGTTCTTGTTGCATCTTTTCTAAATCGCCTCTCACAGTTTCAAGTTCAGATTCTGCCCTTTGCATATCTAGTGCGGTAGGTTTTGCAGATGTAATGCCAGACTTTGTCTCACCATATTCCCTTTGAATCACACCAAGTTCCATCTTTTTTTGGATAATCTCTTTTTTTACTGCCATGAGATTTGTGACTGTAGTGTCATATTCTTCTCTGACTTTATCAAGTCTGTCTGAAATTTCTGCAAGTTCACCCTGTTTTGAGCGGAACTGATTCTGTAGTGATTCTACCTCATTTTGGAGATCATCCTTTAAGATGTGCTCTTCAGTATTCTCATCTTCGGAATGCTTTGTCCCTCTACCAAAAAGACCCATTACCACATCACCTTATACCCCTGACAAATGTTTATTCATTTCACTCTAGTTCTAACAAACTTTGTATAAAATCCAATCCCACCTACAATCAACCCTCCAGCAAACGCCGCAACGCCCAGTGCAGGCTCAGAAGGATAAATATTTGGAGCCAAAAATAATAGCAAAGCACCCATAATTATCAACACAAATCCCCCACTGTTCCTAGTTCTGTTGTATTCGTTGTGAGCCATATCTACAAGTGCTCGGATATCATATCTGTGACCTTTTTACTGCCCATATCTCTAATTAGTGGGCCAATCTTTGGACCCCTAGTGGTTCCAAGCAGAATTTGATATAATACTATGAAAAAATCCTTGGGTTTTATGCTATTTGATTTTGCCGTCTGATATATCACATTTTGAATATCATCAGATTCCTGCACCGTTACCAATTTATCTACAAGTATTCGGAGTGCAGATTTCATGCCAGAGTCCAACTCTACATTTGCCTTTTCCTGCTTGCCAAATTCATCTGCAAAGTTTCCTGCCAATTTAATTAGTGAAATTATGTGAGAGTCATGATTTAACCCATATTCACGCAATTTTCCAGCCACCATATCTTCTCTATTATCTCGAAATATCTTGCACAGTTCCACTAGTAATCTATAGTTTACATGGATGTGTGGCTCTGCTGGAGGCTCTAACAAATTGACATACTGATATAGTCCTTTGAGTTTTACTAATTTTGCAGGATTATCCACCTTTACCTTGCCAAAAAACACATCTTCTAATTCATCATACTCTACCATAAGTCCTGGAATATCCTCAAAGCCAAGCTCCCTAGCACCGGAAATTCTCTTGTATAGTAGTAGTAAGATTGATTCAGGTGTTCCAAACTCTAACCATTTTTGAGCAGTTAACACATTTCCAAGTGACTTTGATATCTTTTTTCCTCCCTTATCCAAAAACATCTCATACTTTACATGATGCGGGTGCGCAAATCCAAGTATATCATCTGCCACCCAATCATTTACTTTAACTGAATCCATTATATCCTTCCCATATGCCTCAAACCGTACATCAAAAGCGGCCCACCGTGCAGCAAACTCTACCTTCCATGCAAGTTTTCCTAAATTCTTTGAAATGTCTGCTTCTCCATCATACCCACATCCTGAAACAATACTGCTACCAATTTCTGCATCATGACACTTGTATAGTACTTTTTGCTCATCAGCGATATACTGAATTGACTCTGCGGTGTATAATTTATCACACTGAGCACACACTGGAAAGTATGGCAGATATTTTTGGTATTTTTCCTGTCCTACCATATCTGATATCTTTTGGCCTATTTTGGAGCTATTCAGCATTATAGTGTGTATCTGCTCTTTGAGTAAACCATTTTTGTAAGTATCAAGGGCTCGTCGAAATTCATACTTTACCCCTACTTTATCAAGCCCATCAAGTAATATGCCACTCATGTGCATTCCATACGAATCATGACATCCAAATGGATCCGGAATTAGTGATACAGGCTTTGCAATATGCTCTTGTAGTGAATCTGGAAAGCCCTCTGGGATTTTTCTTAATCCATCTAAATCATCAGAGTATGCAATGAGTGTAGAATCATACCCCATATCTTCTAGTGCTAGTTTTACTCCATACGCCCTTACTGCATCACCCAAGCTTCCTATGTGTGGGATTCCAGATGCGCCAAGGCCACTTTCTACCCGTATTATATCTAAATTCCTTCCAAGGGATTTTTCCCGTTCTACTAATTCATGTGCAAGCTTGTCAATCCATGTTCCTCTGCCAATTACATTCTGCCCGGACATGTTATTTCAACACCTTGGACATGTATGGTCCATATAATGAATATCCCAGCTTTTGATAATACTCTCTAGTTCCAACTGCACTTATCACCAATAATTTATCTGAATCAAACTCTTCACGAGATATTTTTTCTGCCTGCTCCATTAGTGCTCTTCCAAGTCCTGCATGCTGTATCTGTTCTTTGTCTCTTTGGCCAATTTTCAGTGATCTTCCAAGCACATGAACTTCCCTGACAATACATGTCCTAGAATCAATCTCACTTCTGTGTGCCATACTGCTTGGCTTTCTTAAGCGCAAAAATCCATACACCAAACCCCTCGAGTCCTCAAATGACAAAAATACCTCATTTCCTCCTGAGGAATCATAATCAATCCTGCGAATTTTGGGCATTTCCATATCAGATATGTTTGAAAGTCCTATCTCTCTACACCTAATACACATACACGAGAATCCCTGCCTTTTGAGGTTTTGGTGTACTAGTTGTCTTAGATTACCCTGTCGCGGTCCTGCTAAAATCTCATCAGATGATATCTCTCTTTGCACCCTCATGATACGCACCCATCTAGGTACAATCTTTTTTACCTCTGTTAGGACATTTATCATGTCATCATCAGAGTATGGCTTGTATTTGCCACTGAAATAATCCTTGGCAAGCGGAGTATTTTTCACCACTAGTGATGGGTATATCTTTAGCATGTCTGGTTTGAGGTCTGGATCATTAAACAATTTCTCAAAGTCAGCAATGTCATCTTTTGGAGTCATGCTTGGCAAGCCAGGCATCATGTGTGCTACTAGTTTATACCCAGCATCCCGTGATATCTGAAAAGACTCTACCACATCAGAATAATTATGACCTCTGTTCACCATTTGGTACACTTTATCCTGAAGCGCTTGCACACCAATCTCAATGCGAGTAATGCCATAATGTAGCATTTGGTCCACATGAACTCTTTTGCAAAAGTCTGGCTTTGTCTCTACGGTAAACCCTACATTTCTCATGTCTGCATGCTCATTGAGATGTATTGCATCTTGGAGATTCTCAGATATTGTACCATTTAGGGCATCATAGCATGACTTTATGAAATTTTCTTGATAGTCTTTTGGCATGAACAAAAACGTCCCCCCTACAATTACAAGTTCTATCTTTGTAGTATCATGCCCAAATGCTCGAAGTTTTTCAATCTTTGACTTTATCTGCAAGATGGGGTCATAGTTACTTCCCATAGCACTTATGGTAGAGGGTTCATTACCAGTATAGCTATTAGGTGAGTTAAACTCTACTCCACCGGGACAGTACGTACATCGTCCATGCGGACATGCATACGGCTTTGGCATCAGCGCAACTACTGCCACCCCGGATGCAGTCTTGACTGGTTTTTTGATTAGTATATTACGTAATTTTGCATAGTCAGACTGTCCTGCCATTGAGAGTATCTCATGGTTCCTCGGAATCCTATCAAGTGAATATTTTGCACATATTTTCTTAATTTCTGCCCTCGTTTGCTTTTTTGTGGGGTTATGAGTAGCAAGCAATCTGTCAAGTATCTCACTGCATGCACTAGAAAATGCAAAATCTGTCTCAGTCATGCATAACAGTATATCACTAGACATAAATTCTTTAAACCGCATAATGTTGCACATCTTGCAAAATGCACCCCATGTGTGCAGGCATTACACCCACAGGCATCAGACATACAGACATCATACCCACAGGCATCATATCTAATCATTTCACATCATTCCAGGTATGAATTGTGCATGATGTATGGAATACTTGCATAGAATGCTTGTACAGTCAGCCCTTTGCATCTTGTGTTGTCTCCTTGTCAGTATCACTAGGATTCTTTCTCTGCTCTTTTCTATACTCCATCTTTAGCCAGATTGGTGTGATTATGGTAGTTACGGCAACCATTATTACAATTGTAGAATAAACATCAGAGGCCAATATTCCAGAAGTAACACCTACTCCAGCAACTATCAGACCCACCTCACCACGAGAAATCATCCCTATACCTACGCGCATTCCCTGAGCTTTGTTTTTCAAAAAGAATATTGCAGGAAGACCACATCCGAGAAGTTTTGTAGCTACTGCCACTAGAATCAATATACCACTTATAATCAATATCTCTATATTGACTGCCCTCAAGTCCACCTGTGCTCCAATTATTGCAAAAAATAGCGGAGCAAAAATGAGACCGACCTTTTCAATATAGTGTTCAATTTTATCAAATACTTTGGCAGTAGATAGTGCCATCCCGACTGCAAATGCACCAACTATTGGTGAGAGACCCAAATATCCGGCAAGTGCCGCAGCTCCAAAAAACGACGCAGTTGTTATTCCCTCTACACTTCCCTTTGCCTGCCAGAGTTTTGGAGAAATAACTCTAGGCATTATTATAACTGCAACAAGTAACATTACAGCAAAGAATCCAAGTACCTCCAAAATTGTAATTATTACAACAGTGAGATCCACATCATCAACACCACCATCAACTGCAATCGTAGATACTACAGAGAGTACAGCTATTGCCAAGATATCATCTACTACCGCAGCACCGATAATCAGACGAGCTTCTGGAGTTTTGATCTTTCCAAATTCATTTAGCACCTGTATTGAGATGGCAATACTAGTAGCAGTTAGTGCAGTTGCAATCAGCATAGACTGTAGTGCATCAAATCCGAACTGCTGAAATATCAACAATCCAGCAAAGAACGGAACCACCACACCAAGCGTCCCCACAGTAAATGACGCTTTGCCGCCGCGCAGAAACTCTTTTGGCGTCATTTCTAGTCCAGCCATAAAGAGAATCACTATTGCACCAATCTCACCTAGGACCCTTATGGTCTCATTAATCTGAATTATCTGCCTTCCATCAATTACGATAAATGCACCTAGTGCAAACGGGCCTACAATCATACCTGCTAAAAGCTCACCTAATACTATTGGCAGTTTTAACCTCAGAAACAATTCTGCCATTAGCTTGGCAGCAAATAGGAGGATGCCGACCTCGATTATTGTCTCTATGAAACTAGCTTCTGCTGCCAACTTGCCATTTGCTTGTAAATGTATTACCACATATAAGGCAATATTTGGCAGGCTCACTCAAGCTAGCCTATGCTATTTTTGTTGAATTTATAGATACAGACGCACTAGGGGTTATGCTACCGATCTCTTGGCATTTGATCCTATGTCTTTTAAATATATCACAAATGTCATCTACCTGTGAGCGCGGTGCGATAACGCAAAAGCCCACACCCATGTTAAATGTCTTGTACATCTCTTCTTTTCTCACACCCTGCTCTTGAATTAATCCCATGATATGAGGCAGTTTAGGCAGCGAATCTATGGAATATCCAATATTTTTGAGTCGTAATAGTTTTGTAAATGAGCCGCCAGTAATGTGTGCAAGTCCATGTATGCGGCATTTTTTTGCCATCTCTAGTACAGGTTTTACATAAATCTCAGTAGGCTTTAGCAGTGCTTTACCAATCATACCTACACCATTTACATTATCATGAATGTCATACTTTGGAAATAATGCCTTGCGCGCAAGTGAATATCCATTAGAATGGATTCCCGTGCTATTAGCACCTATTATAACATCACCCACATTGATTTTATCACCTAGTATGAGTTCTCTTTTTGATGCCAATCCTACCACCATTCCTGCCAAATCAAATGCAAAATCTTTTCCAGATATTACACCGGGCATTATTGCAGTCTCTCCGCCTACAATCGGTACAGATGATTTTTTTGCACCCTTTACCAATCCTGATACTAGTTTTTGAAATATTTTCTGATCATTTCTGTTTGCAGCTATATAATCCACAAATGATATTGGTGTTGCACCTATGCAAATTATATCATTTACATTCATTGCCACACAATCAATACCAATAGTATCGAATTTTTTTAAAAGATTTGCAATAACAACTTTGGTTCCAACGCCATCAGTGTGCGTTGCAAGCATCTTCCCCCCGGGTATCTCGACAATTCCAGCATAGTGTCCAAAGCCATGTGCAATCTTTGCCTTTTTTTGCAGCTTGTGAGTGGATTTAATTAATCTGCCAATTGCACGCTGACTCTTTTTAATCTCAGAAATATCCACTCCTGCATTTTTGTATGTAAGTGCCATGATGTTATCATCTACTTAATAAATTGCCAAAATGTACTACATGTACATTCCAGATAGTTCCTCCCTGTGCTTTACATATTTTTCTGATAATTCACCAAAGTCAGAATGAAATCGCTCCTTTTCGTTTTGCAGTTCTGTGATATCTATATTCATATCATAAAAACGATTTAACGCACCTATCAGCGTAGCTGCTGCCATAGGATCTGGAAATGTGTTATTTGCCTTTACTAGTAGTGTAAGGCCTTGAATTTCTCTTACAAGACATTCATTTAAAATTCCTCCCGGGAGTCCGGTGATGTATCCTTGTGGAATCATGCTGATATCCTTGTCTGCCATAGTTCTTACCAAGTCTTCTTCAGCCGCACAGTATGCCTTGTCATCATGCTCATTACTTGCAACACCATCCAAAATAACTATCTCCTTTGAACCCTTCTCAGTTGCCCAATCCAAAATAGTAGATATCAAAGTGTACAATCCATCCATCATGAGTGTGATCTCACAGATTATCGCGCAGACTGTACCTTCCTTATTTGCATAAAATCGAAACGGATGTCTGAGTCTCCCCCTTATGAAAACAGTAGATGGCGGAAGATATTTTGATCTCAAGACTCCAATCTCTTCCATGTCTAATTTTTCAATTATATGATTTACTGCAAGCGGGCCTACTATTCCGGCACCTACAAAGCCTGCAAATATTATAGGACTATTTAGCTTTATTTGCTTTGTCTCAAATACCTCTGCTTCTGGAAACTCTGTATGCATGAATCTAGGTGATTTATTCGCTCTAATTACTTTACTGACAGGCATCACATCATGGCATTCAAGGTATTACATTCCTAGGCATGACACATTTTGGTATAATGCACATCTGGTATGATATTTCCCACAGCATCATACGTCATAGGATCATACTTCATACGATCATACGCCATACCACCACATAACCCCTAAAATCGTGCCTAGTATTTTGTCACTTTTCCATAAAGAGATTCAACATTATTCTGCCCTTTTCAGTTAGGGAGTAAAATACGTAAATGTCTACAGATTCTTTTTTTACAAACTTGTACTCTACGCACAGACTTAGGTAGTTCATAAACGATCTTTTCTGTCTTATACTGGATTTCGTGTACAGATCAGTATATGTTAGCGGTGGGCCTCGAAGCTGATAGAGTAGTTTTAGCAACGACAGTGTGCTATAGTTGCGTGTCTTTGCCTTTACCGCATCAAGGACCTGCTCATCGCGCCTGACGATAAAATCATGAAACTGATCTGCCACATCTACTGGGACATAAGTCAATCCTGCTTGTATCATACCGTATGGTACCGTACATTACCATATTAATATTGATCTAAATTCGATTAATCCTACGAGTTTATTTTTTTACACCTATTTCAAATACCCTAGCAGAAAACCACATTTACGCAGAATGTCTGATATGGTGTATAAGATGTGCCTGTAAGATATGGCCTGTAAGATATGATAGTCATCATGCAGTGCTGTTATAAAGTATGATTTTGGTAATATGGTAGAGCCTAGATAATCAGTCTTCTACCGTGCACAGAAAACCCACATCAACTAAAACAGAATAGTCAGATTGCTTTAGAAAAGATTTGTGCAGGCTATCAAAAAAATCCATTACGACAGCACGATTGTGTGGCACAGTAGCGATGACTGAAATTGTCCAAACTTTTTTTATACTCTGGTGTAGTAATGTAAATTGTGAAATGTATGAAAATCAACCCCCCCCCCCAATGCGTGGGTAATTTGGCTTGCTACAGCGATCGCAATTTCAACATTGGGCATATCCTTTGATGATTCCTTTGCGCAAACAAGTGTTGAATTAATCCCCACAGACAGTATAGATGACAGTAGTGATACTGACTATGAGCTTAACGGTGCTAGTGAAATCACATCATTTGTGATAAATAATAAAACGTATGTTGCTGTAACAGGGGCTAATGATAATGGGGTGCAGATACTTGATGTTACGGATCCAACTGACATAACAGCTACGGACTCCTTTGATGATGGTACTGATAATGATGTTTTGCTTGAGAATGCCTTGGGGATCACATCGTTTGTGATAAATGGTAAAACGTATGTTGCTGTGGCAGGGAATGATGAACATGGGGTGCAGATACTTGATGTTACGGATCCGGCCAACATAAGTAAAGTTACTTCCATCAAGAACAGTGTTGGGGTTGAGCTTGAGGGTGCACACGGAATCACATCATTTGTGAT
>JAPOPJ010000268.1 GCA_026712925.1 Nitrososphaerota archaeon | reverse complement strand
ATTTTTTTTTCAACTTGAATGCATTTAATATCCTACTGCCATACTCTACTGTCTTGTTTGTGCGGTTAGGTTTGGCAGGATTTTGTTTGCGTACCTGTTGTAATTTGGACATCCAATCCACTAGGTAACAAGTTGTATAAAGATCTGTATGTTAGTAAAATATTACCATTTACATGAAAAATTTAGGCACGACGTGAACAAATACGAATCATCTATGAATTAAAAACAAATCCCAGTGATATTATTATTCATGGAATTGCACATAGAAAAAACGTATATGATGATGTGGCAAAATACATTGGACTCTGATATTATGACTCTGATTAAATACTACCTCTAGGTAATTTGCAAGCAAACCATCAAATCTTACATCATAATGACTAGAATCTTATCACCTTGCAGTTTGCACCTAATCACCTTTTGATATATCTCGTGTTGCCTGCCGCTTTTCCCTACCATATAATGCCCGCCACAAAAATAGTATAGTCAGGCCAGAATCAACTATAATTCCGTAAAGGAAAAGCCACATGATGCCTTCAAATGAAGGCACCCAAGTACCTACCACATAGAGAATAAACGCAATCATGTATACAGTGCCGTTTGTGATAATCGACTGAAATGCCAAGTATCTAGTCTTGCCTATACCATAAAAAACACTATCAGTTACGGTATTAAACGCAAAAAGTACGTACGGGAAAATCAATATGCCAAACGCAGTAATAGCTAGTTTGAGTGTGTCTGTATCATTTGTCAGAGTGCCTGCTATATCTCCAAAAAATGAAAGTACCGGGAGCCACACTACTATCACCATTATGGCAGTAACTAGCATGGATGTGAGCCAGAGTCGTCTGACGCGTGGTAAATTCCATGATACATTGGCAATTAGAGCCTTTGCAGATTCAGCAAAGGCCAAAATAGGCACAAGTAAAAAGCCCCACATTACCTGAATGAATACATAATATCCGCCAATCTCACCAGTACCTATTGAGTTTACAAGTCCTATAATCATGACAAAGTAAGCTGCATTGCGTACTGCACTGTCAGTTCCACTCCACATCCCAACACGCAGATACGTGCGCAGGCCAGAAAATGACGGTAATGTTGCAAGTGAACTCAGATGTACACGTTTGGTGTAAAACAACATCGCAAACCCAAAGAGAAATAATATCAGACTTGAGAGTAATGTGGCCCAAGCCACTCCAATGACATCTGCTTGAAGTGACATATCACCATTTCCAAAAAAGAGCATGTCCAATCCAAAGAGTATGGCCACATTAACAAACGCCATAACTAATACCATGCGGCGCATGCCAAGTGATTCAAACAATACCACGATAGCCATTGATAGTATGGTAAATGGAAGACTGAAAACACTGATCTCCAGATATAGTTTCGTCTGTTCTTGGATTTCTTCTGGCGTGCCTATTATCTCAACAAACGAGTCAGTAAATACAAAGACACCTGTCGAGTAAGCCAGTGATGTTACAAAGATGACAAATAAAACAGTCTTTATTCTATCAAGCTGTACTGCCTTGTCACTGCGTATTTGTGATCCGAGAAAGAAAAAAATCGCCAGCACCATAGCCTCTTGAAATATCTCCATCACTAGTCCTACAAACTGCCATTGCGACACTATTGCAAGACTTCCAGGATCCGGCAGGGCAGTTCCAATTATACTAGTACGATAAATTTGATATACATTTGGTAAACCCAAAAATAATAATATGAAAAAATAAAGACCCCAGTTCCACTCTGACAAGTAGCCAAAAACGAATCTTGTAAGACCAATCTTGTTGCTATCCATACAAGATTCCCCCAATTGTAAAAATAATCAAAGAATATGTTATGGCATTCTGATCAGATTGATGTAAAGAGGCATATTGCCATGGTGTTTTCTCAGGGTAACGTAAAAATCTAGAAAGTGAGAATCGTTTTGATAATGATTCCATGATATATGCATGCATATCTTGTAAGGTTTTAATGACATACATATTGATTGGCATCACACTATGACTATATTACATCTTGATTGTCATCATATCTTGTAGTTATTAGTATGAGCCTAGATATAATAGAAACAAAAACATCCACACACCTCAATACCATCAATTGTATCACTATACCATAAAGTCAAGACCGTCTTGAATTATTATGTGAAAAGTAATCAAATCTACATGGATTTTTGTACAGAATCAAGAAATAATCTCATCAAGATATCAATCTAGAGTCTTCCTGAGGATATGCTACTGCACCCATTTCAGCTAAAAATCTAGATGACTCTTTTGTAAAACCTAATACATTTTGTGGGTATGTCAGTGTCAGACTCTTTTGCGCCCTAGTAATTGCTACAAAGCAGATGCGTCTCTCCTCATACATCTCATGACTATGATCACCTTTTTTGACTGCCCTCCAGTCTGGCAAATCCCCCTCAGTAAATCGGATTAGATAGACATGATCAAAGTCCATCCCCTTGGATTCAGATATGGTATAGCATGGTATGGAATCTTTTGGTGCAGGTGATTCTTTGGTGTAAAGTTCAATTTGCTGTAATAGTACACTCAGAGTCATATCTTCATGACCTGTATTTGTAATATCAGATATGATTCCATTCCAGATATTTCTCTCATCCATATACTCTGTATCATAGTCTGGTGCTGGCTCTTCATTTTGTCGTTGCTCAAACCATTCAAAGCACTCATCAACAAAATTCTTTACATCTAGTCTGTCAATTAGTTTGGGCATGGCTGATTTTAAGAAGGATAATGTGATAGGGTTTAATTCTTTTTGTAGAGCTGCCCTGTACCATGCACGTAAATAGTCTCCATCATTTATAGTAGCTTTTGATATTATCATATCTGGAATTATATCCACACCCTCTAGAGTATGAAACAATTTGCAAATTTGGTTTAGCTGTATGTCATCTTGCCTTATGCTGGCTAGTTTGATAACTGCATAAAGCCACGCCATTCGTACGTTAACAAATTTGTCCTTTCTACTTGGCAGATGCCCGTGAATGCCATGTTTTTCTAGTGCTTCAATGACATACTTTAGAGCACTGCGAGTTCTGGCAAGTACGACACAGTTTTGCCTTAACTTTGCAGGACGCATAGCAATATCTTTTGCAACCCAAGCTGCCTCGTCTTCAATCATATCAAACTCCATAACCCTGATGGATTCATCATATTCCTCTGACTTGCTTGGAATTGATTCTACCGTACCATGACGGGGGTTATTTGCGATTAGTTTGTTTGCCATATTTACCACACTAGATGGACAGCGATAATTCTCTGGAAGGTTAAGGACCGTCATATCAAAATGCTCTTTGAGATGCATGACTCTATCTTGGTTGGCACCATTCCATTCATAAATTGTCTGATCAGTATCTGCAACCACAAAGAGATTCCTTGTATCTGGATTGACTATATTGCACAAGAGTTGGTATTGTGTGGAGTTGGTATCTTGGAACTCATCTACACACACATATGGGTATATACGATTGAGTAGATTTCTTGCCATAGGATTAGTAAGTAAATTCAGGGCCTCAGCTACCAATCCTCCAAAATCCAGTTCGTTATTTTTTATCATAACTCTACGATAGCATTGGTAAATCTTTCCTATTTGTTGAGCATTATCAGGGCATATCATGCGCAATGACTCTGGTGTCGTATCAACTGGAGCATTTTGTTCTGTCAATTTTGTCACAATAGATAGCAGTTTCCCACGGTCATATTCTCCTACATGAGTCAATCCTGCCATTGCAATTGCTTCATCCAAAACGAGTCTACGATCTTCTTCTTGAGACAGTATGGTAAAGTCAGGTCTAAGACCCAAATGACTACCATGCTGACGCAAAATATCGGTGCTGAATGAATGATATGTGGTAATTTTGATTCGCATGCTTGCGTTTGGAACTAGAGTGTTGACACGTTCCCGCATCTCTGCCGCTGCTTTGTTGGTAAATGTCAGACCCAGAATTTTAAAGTTTTCCTCAGCAGATTCTTCTATGAGTCGAGCTATTCTATGAGTGAGTACATTGGTTTTGCCAGAGCCAGGACCTGCAAGGACCAACAGTGGACCATTACCCCATGAAACGGCCTTGAGCTGATTTGCGTTAAGCATAGATGTGTCTGTCATTATTCCTCCTTGGCCAACTGTACTGATTTCTCAATGATGTGGCGAATTTGTTTTGGGACGTATTCTTTACCAGCATCGCATATCTCATCTATGATCGACATTGTAGCAGATGTTTTATTCTTTTTAGATATCACAGTCTTCCAATAATCTGCATCTTTGTCAGTATCGTGATCCGGTGACTTTGTGGTGGCACCATCATAATGATGACCAAACCCCTCAAGACAAAGCATGACATCAAGTGTGATATCAAATTTGTAGATGTGTGACTCTATATCTTTGTCGTCTAACTCTTTTTCTGCACTTTCAACATACGAGACACCGTTTTTATCACCATCTGCTACAACGAACCACTCAATTCCCAATTGTTTGGCAAATTTTATCAATGTCTGAGGTTTGACCATGTCAGCATATTCTATACAGTAAATCCCATGCTGTGCCAGATTTACCCCACAGACATCTGCACAATGTTCAAAAACCATGCGATCTGTCTTTCCTTCTACCAACAGCCAACAACGCGCAAAGAGTATGTTTCCTCTAGTGGTTTTGATATGATGCTCGATATTGCGTACATCTTTTGGTGTAAATTTGGTCTGGTCTATTTGGTGTATGAGAATCTTGCCATTCCTTCTGGCAAGGTGCCTCAGAGAAGACAGTTTAACATTAGAGACTAGATCTCCAGAATGAGTAGCGATTATGTTCTGACCTATTAGATTATCAAACAGTCTTATGACAGAGTGGGCTGCAGATGGATGAAGGTGTGCTTCTGGTTCTTCAAAAGTCAGGATAGGGGTTGCCGCATTGGAGTACTCTTTGTGCAAGTTACTGTTCAAGAACGCTATGAATAAACAAATTATTGCCAA
This sequence comes from Nitrososphaerota archaeon, assembly GCA_026712925.1. GTDB lineage: Archaea > Thermoproteota > Nitrososphaeria > Nitrososphaerales > Nitrosopumilaceae > JAPOPJ01. The sequence goes on along the minus strand of JAPOPJ010000268.1, from coordinate 14,372 downwards.
ACTGCGCGTACCTTCTCCATGTTTTTCGATCGGAATATTTGCACCCGTGACTGATGCCAGATACATTTTTGTTCGGGATAGAATATCATGTACATTGCCTGTCAAAGCCTCGATGGTTACTGTATCTGAATTGGCTAACATAACTAGTTTGGAAATCTTCTCAAGTTGTTCCTTTACTACATTAAAGGACCCATGCGCATTGATAATATTTTGGTTGAGTGTATTTATCTCATTTTCTAGGTGGTGTTTTGTATCAGATGACATTGTAGTAGAACGTACAAACGAACCCCAGAGAGGAGAATCGTACCGGAACTCTTTTTTTGCGTCGCGTATGGATTTTAGTGGGAAAAGTGGCACTAGTGTTTGTAATAATTTTTTGTGTCTAGGTGTAGATGTAGGTATTTTTTGCATATTAATATCCAAAAAACTCCACTCTGGCTTGGTCTCGTTTGTAGATGCGTCATATCTACTCTGGACACAAAGTGTCACACTTTGACGGTTACTGTCATCATATTGAATTACATCACTCATCGATCGTACTATATCATCAGGCCATTTGTCATCAGATTGCACTACAAAGTGCAGGATTATCTTGAACATGTCGCCATCGGTTACCTGCTTGGTGTTTTTGGATAAATAATGATCATATTCTGTAAATTTGATCTTGTTGCGTGTGGCAGTGAAATCCAATGCCAACTGAAGTGCCTCTAGAATAGTTGACTTGCCCATATTGTTCTCACCTATAAGAACAGTGGTTTGGTCTAGTTGTAGACTCAGCTGTTGTATTCCCCGGAATCCAGATATGTCAATTTGCTTTAAAAACATGGCTTTGTACATCCCTTCTGTCTGGTCCTAGAGTGAATCCCACAAAATATTACACTTTTTTGCATGATTTTCTATACAACTTCTATTATTTATGTACCAACTAACACTATGCAAACTCTGCTGACATCATCTAATTTGCTCAAATCCTGTGAAATAATATCCCCCCACTCTACCTTTGCAGTAAAAGATTTCTTGATGTTTTTCATTTGGTATTTGATTTGGTATTTTAGTATCATTTTCAGAGTTAGATTTGGAGAATAACTATACATTTTGTTTCAGATTTGCATCTGCGGGATTATTCATGTCATATCTATGTCTTTATTCATTAAATCTTTTAGCACAGATATATTTTGATTCATCTTTGGAAACAAGCATCACACCATACAAAATGATGTCCTGTAAGGTAAATCTATAACTTAAATCCAAGGTAACACAAGTAAAAACATGCTTTCCATGGGGTATAAAATCAAAGAGATGGTCTCAGTGTACGAATTTAACGAAACCACAGGCAAATGTGAAATGCACTACACCTTGATGTCACCAGATCCACAGAAACTCCAAGATGTGATAATTATAGACCTGTGGGATATCAGAAATAGTGTAAACCGACACAGAAAAATCCTACTTGAAAATGCAGAGATTTTTTCAGCCATGCATGCAGAAGAGTCATTTGTTACTGTGAATGTTAACAGTACTCTAGTAAAGGAGATCCTTGGGAGATTGTATGCAGCATATAGTATGCTCACCGAACCAGAGGAAATGGAGCCACTATTGGATGATGATAAATTCCTATCATATGTAGGAGAACAAGAATACATCAAGCTCAATGCTATTTATGATAAAGTGTTTGGACCAGATAGGATTAACTCTGGTGAACAAATTACATCAGATTACTATGAAGGTGTATCTAAATAATTAACCCTCCCACACTTTGGAAATATTAAATGAATTATGGAGTGATTTCCGTGTTTATACTGGAGTGATTTCCGTGCATATACTCAAAACATAACTGTTCATATCCATGTTCCTACAAACACAAAACCAGCATGCATCACTCCTCCATGCACATACAATTTTGAAAGTGAGTAATTACCTCAAACCTTTTGGTTTTTTGAAGAAAAACTCCAACAAAATGTATGCTACAAAAAGTCTAAAAAATACATTCAGCTCAATAATGTAACTATTCTTGGCACTATACCGATATCATACCCCGGTACTATACCCAGCACCATACCCGATATTATTCCAATCCACGTTATTTAGCAGTTTGATTCTGATCATAACCAATCTCAAGCATGACAAGTGATTCAGATTCATTCTTCCAGATGGCATATGTGGAACCATCAAATACTATTATACACGGTACATTTACTTGCATGTTATTTGTATTGATGTTAAATCCCGAATCAGTAAACGCTACTATATTTGGAGGATTAATTATATTATTAGCTGCAATACCATAACTGTTGCTAAAATCTACAACAAAAGACTGTATCATAACCTGAATTGTAGATACAAGATTAGACAAATTAGGAACACTCAAGAGTCTTCACCTAGCTTGCAGGGGTTGTTTTTGATCACATTTGTCATTTGTTACACTTTCCTCGTTTTATCCCCAGATATGTTATATTTTGCATCAAGTTGAGTTAGTTGCATAAATATGCTCAACAGTGTTGAAACTTGTTCTGCTGATAGCATTTTAGGTAATTGTTCAAGTGCTTTAGGATCAGACAAATCCAAGTCAAGTGATTTTAACTCTTTTTTCCATTTTTCAACATCTGTAGCAAATTTTTCCATCGCGGCATCCTTTTTGCCAAACATTTTAGTCAAAAACTCCAAAAATTCTATAACTGATTTTGGATCTTGCCTAGTTTGGTTTGTTACATTCATGACTAATTTTAGAAAAGCTTTGTTATATTGTTTGCCATCAATCTAGATAATAAAACGCTGGTTTTACCCTGAAAAAACAAAACAATTAGGAAATAATGGATTTGTCACAATATTGCAAAAAGTCGCAAGTATAGATTTCTTAAATTCGGCACTTTGGATAAATTCCTAGTCAGGCTTTGTATCTACCACAAATGTCGGGTTTGTGGTAATTTAGATTATTCAGCATGTATGACTTAGGATATCCTACAGTTTCCCAGTATTTCATGTGTATCCTGTGACGAAATACGCCGTAAAATAATATCCATACACCAGATATGTACCAAAACCCATTTTAAAATGCTAAATCCAAAATACCTCTAGTCATCTGAAATGAATATGTTGAGATAGTGAAATAAACTAGTTTAATTACATATCTTGGAGAACTTGAATCTTTTACAAATTCTGGATTTTTATTAAATTCCTAGGCATGTCCTGCTCTTATCATCAAGATATGGCCGTCATTGTAAATGATTCAAAAAATATGGTTAAGCCAAGATGTAATTTCTCAACCACGTACTACCAATTCTATCTTGTAAGCAGTTGTTCTAATGGCACGTCTGAGTTTAAATTTTTACTAAAAAACAAAACCTCTCTGCTTTTGCGCTTTCTGTATGCCGTATGAAATAAAGAATATTCCTTTTTTATGCAGTCATTATAGATGTTTTTTATCTCTGGAGCATTATCATATGAGGTGATCCATTTTGATCCCTTGATCTTTTGTATATTTCTAGCAACCTCCCCGTGATTGCTCTTTTCGTAATGATCCAAGTAAAGCGACGGTCCTTTCATATAGTATGGCGGATCAAAGTAAAAAATCATGTTTTCGTCTTTATGTTTATCTTGGATTTTTTTTACAAGATTCATGGCATCAAGGTTAAAGAGATGTATTTTGTCTTTGAATTTTCCAATGCGCTGTATTCTTTGAATTAGTTCATCCTTGTTGAAACGACATCCAATTGTATAATCACTGTCTTGATTCCTCCCCCCAATCACTCCACCGGATATTATACCTGAGCGGTTTGTTCTGTTGAGAAAGAACGTCGAAAACCCGAGCTCAAATATAGATGCAATTTCTTTCCTAGTTTGAACCACTCTGAATCTGTCCCAATTTTCCAGCGTTACATCAGTATTTCTTATGCGGTTGCAAAACTTTTTGTTGTGATTTAATATAGAATGCCAGAATGCAAATACTGATCTGTCAAGGTCGTTTATAGTAATTTCCTTCACATACCCATAAAACAACAAGTATAGAGATATAGCCGCACCGCCAGCATAAGGCTCTACATAGTGTCCATTTATGTTATTTTTGAGGCAGATTGCAGCAATAAACTGTGCAAGTTTGTGTTTTCCACCAGGATATCGAAGTGGTGAGTTAAACTGTATCATTATTCACCTCTTTTTTTGAGTTTAATTCGTTCCATAAAATCTCAAATAGCTGCATGTTGTTCCACCGTGTCTTCAAGATATCCTAGTATGTCTGTATCTGTAATGCGCATTAGGGCACAGGCCCCCCAATACGCATCAGCTGTGCACAAATCAGTTAAATGTACTCCAGACTATCTTGTGACCAGGCTTGAGGATGTATTTACTTTTGCGTGCTGTCCCGGCTGGCTTGCCTGCCATCTTTTTGAATTTTTTGACAAATTCAGATTTTGGATTTATATCGCCTGCTGGATGTGACAAATAATCTGGGTTGATGATACATGTTCCTGCTGACTCTGCTGCATCACCTAGGCCTTGGTCGCATGTAACTAGCACAGTCTCAGTTGCACTAGCATATGCAAGTATGTGACTATCAGATGTGTGTAGTTTAGAGTATTTCAACTCTAAAGGTATAGCCTCACGGTACATCTTGCCAGTAATATTTCCGTATTTGGGCTGTGCTCCTGCACGGTGAATCATTTTAAAGATAGTGCCTGCACCTATACCCTTTTTTGTGCATTCAATTAACACACGGGTACACAGATGAACCTCTGAATTTGCCAAGTCGATTTTGTGTTTTAAAAGGTCCACTATGTTTGGATACTTGTACATGTTTATCAAAACGCATGTATCAAGAGTGTATTGTTTTTTTGATTGAATATTGCTTTCTACCATGTATATGATATAGCTTTATACACATATAAAGCTTATGTTATATATAATTAAAGGGTATATTTACATGCATATATGCATATTATACCATTATATGCGTATATCATATATGTAAAGTAGAAAAGATACTATATAGTACTTTATTCAAATTGTTTTTATATATTAATTTGATATAAAGCATATTGGATGAAAAGATAATTTACCACGTACTAGAGATACACGCACCTAGAATCAGGGAATTAGTAGAAAAGAAAAAGTACCATAATTCAGATGATTTTGTAAAGACTGCAATAGAGGTATTACTCACATGGGAGAGTGCAGAGCCAAAAGAGTGTATGAAAATTTTAAGGTCACTGATGCCACTTTCAGCACAGCAAAAAATGTTTGTGAATAGAGATGCAAAAAGTGCTAGTCAGTTTAAGCATATGATGGAAGATGATATGGCACCAATTGACATACCGAATCAAAGCATATCTCATGATATGATAGAATATGAAGAAATAGCAATGCAAAAAAAGCTTGCAGATACAAATGATGATCATAAAAGATTACAGGAGAACCTAGAAAATGCAATAGAGTATGTATGTAATCTAGATGTAACAAAACCAAATGATGTGATACCATATGACGGGTATCCATTGTTATCTGGGTTTTACAGTAGAATACTTCCAGTAAAGATTGTCCTTGCAGTTTTGGCAGATATGTTAGAGCGCTCAAAGTCAAATGCAGTAAAGCTTCAGGATCTCAGAGTGCATGCATATGATATTGCTGAAGAGATTGCCGTAATACTAACTAGACGTGAGAACCAATACAATATCCCTAGAAATGAGAAAAAATCAACTGGTCTGCCAAAAAAGGGACTATACGATAAAGATGAGGAAAAAGTCGCCATGGCACAAAAGAGATTCAAGGACCAGTATGTAGGTAAAGTGAGAAGAAATAGAATTACAAAAAAGATACACTTTGAAGGTGCACTTTCTGCCTTGGGTTTGGTGCATGCATATTATGATGAAGGTGTAGTGTGGGTATCACTAGATAAGTTAGGTGTAGAATTTGTAAAGCTTGAAAATCCCATACTGCAAGGAAATTATGATGGTATGGCACTTTCAAATGCAGAATCTGATTATATTATAAAATGGCTCATCCCACAAAGAGAATTAGAGAAACAATTTGTTGATTCCTGTATAGAATTGGTAAAAAAATATCATGATACACCTGACAAATATTCTAAAAAAATTACAGATGCACTAGATGATATGATAAGAAATATATCAGAACAGTATGTGAGTGAGCATCCAGAGGTGAAAAATCTATACAGACTAGATGTCAAATCAAATGATGCACGACGCAAAATTTCCCAGTGGAGATTTGCCACTATGGGAAGGCTTGCAGAAATGGGTATAGTGAAATGGAAGATTGATACTAGTGGGGACTCTGTATATGTGGTAAGGGAATCTCGTTGATTTTGTTATTGTAATGACTCTATGGGAATGACCAGGCATTATGGGTTGTGAAGTGAGATATGGGGTGAATAGTATGATGAGATGTAGGGCGGATTACATCATGCAGAGTATGAAAGCCAGACATGAGAAATTGTGTGGTTTTTTCACTCCATGAGGATAACTTGAGTGCGGGCAGGTATGATGTTATAGTGATTTCTGTGGCTGAATGTGGGAGTACAGACTTTCCTACTATATGCTACGACAAGACCATTGGAGTATATTCTAGACACGCTTTACCGTCAAGCACGACTATTTTATTGGAATTTGCACCGCTGATGATGGTTTTTGTTATACGGTAGTGAAGGCTGGAGTAAGAGATGTGGGCAATGGTTTTTTGATTTTTCTGTCAGTAAGCGGGTGAAATTTCCAAAGTTGTACGAATATGTGATGCGCAATGTATAGTCTAGAACTATTCAGATACCACCACTCCATATACCACCACTCCAGAATAGCATTTACACAAGAGTTTGACCGATAATAATAGAGCAAACTCATACTGGAAAAATTGTATAAATTGTATTATTTTTTACTATCAGGTTTTGTAGATGTTAATGTGTGGTATTTTTTTAGGCCTATATACGGATAATTGATTTTTTGTAAAAATTTCTATTGCATCTTTCAGTACTATATGATCCCCATCATTTGTAATGAATATAATTTTAAGATTTTCAGATGCCTTCATGGCCTGCGCAAGAATCTGTCTATCACTGCCACGGCTTACTGAATCACGGAGAGCACTGAGTGCACGTTGTTTGTCTTTCATATTTTTTAGATCAGATTTATTTTCTGGTACTTTATAACCTTGTTTTATCAACTGCATTTTCTTTAACGAAATCCAGTCGTTTGAACGAACAGAGTCTGGATTGTCAACCATCATATTATACCATCTATACAACTCAGTGTTATAGTGACTGTCATCACCATCATGAATATATTCAAAATTTTGTAGATAGTCTTTTGCATCTTCTTCATATTTAGAATTTTTGTCGCTAAAATGTTTCAATGTTTGGGCTTTAACTTTTTTCTGTATGCCTAGTTTTTTATCATTTATTTTATCAAGGACATCTTGAATTGAAAAATTAACATTCGCTGATTTCAACTCAAGCATGTGATAAGTAAGAGGTAAAAGAACGCTAGTATCAAAGAGAATGATTTCTTGTGAGGTTGTGTCTGTCTGTATCATTATATTAACACCACTTCAAATGTACAATAAGATATATGAAGTTTGTTGCATAATTCCCCAGAAATTATCAGGTCAACCATATATCACGATATTCCGTGTGTGAGACGGATTTTTTATCAGAAAGCTACAGTTACTTTATTACTATCAGTATTAGAATATGTGTGATGTGTATTGGTAGTTGAAACAATTTATGTAGACGAGTCAGGTAGGCCCGGTCTGTCCAATTGCGAGATAGAAAAGTATCCATTTTTTTGTCATGGGTTTTGTTTTCTTTCGTGATCCAAGAAAATTTAAACTTGACATGCAAAGATTTTTGAAAAGACTTCACAGAAATAAAAAATACCATCCTGGCCTTAAAGAACTAAAGTTTTATCCAAAGCCCGCTTTGGTGAGATTGGGATGCACACCCAATGATATTCAAACGCTATGGATGCCTCATTTTGAGTATGTTCGAAAAAAAGCTATCACGTTGATCCTCAGACATGCAGACGGGGTATACGCAGGCATTCTTGACAAGCGTCTTGTGCGCACTAATGACTGGACACCTGAATTTATTGGAAACTATGTATTCCACCTAACTCTATTCAAGGACATTCTTCTGTTTACTGGACAGTCATTCGTTCCTGAAGTGATTTATGATAGGGGCAAACTTGGACCAAAAAACACGGATGCATTTAACAAAATTTTGAATAACACCTACACAGATTATGAATATCTGGGCCAAAGACTGTCCCCAGATGATATGGTGTGTTTTAGAGATGAGGATTCTAAAAAAGATTCAGGTTTATGGGGAGCAGATTTGGTTGCAGGTTCGTTTCGACATTTGCATGTTTACAATGATCCAACCTATACGGATTTACTTCAACCGAAATTTCTTGAAACTGGTTCGAGGATTTTTTTTGGTAGATAAGGTTGCAGGCGTACCCACTAAACCTTCGGATACATCCTACCTGTCATATGACACGGTTTTGGTGGACTTACACGCCTACATACCATATATGCCAACATTCTATTTATGCTTTTATAAAACGATGAGACAACATTTTTGTTTGGAGAGGTCAAGACATCCCATGAAGACAGACAGCCACCAGGAGTAGTTACTAAACAAGGGTGGGGCTATTAGAACAGATGAATGACCTCAAGTGTGATAGTGTCAGGTCATCTATAGTGCATTGGATGATGCACATAATTACAGAGAGAAACGATCCCTGCAAAAAATACCTCAATGATGCCATCAAATCATACATGAACCACAATGATAAAAGATTGGTTGGGATATTAATCCGAGATACATCACCCAATAAAATAGATCTTCAATATGCATTTGAAAGACTCAAATCAGACAACAAAACCCATCTAGACATGTGGGCACTATATTTACCCATACCAATTTCAAGTCTTCCTGGAAAAATTGGGGTCGCCTAATATGCCAGATCATCACATAATAGAACTGTTAGATAATTCCACCAGAAAGAAAGGACAACAAAGTGCGTACAGCTTCATGATAGACAAAAGCATGTTGCCAAAAACCCCTTCACATTATAATGACATTTCAGATTTGGAAAAGACCGTAACTGTATATGAGATGGCATTAGTTGACTGTTGGCAATTTGCATTTGATGTGGATCCAAAAAACGCATTAAAAAAGAAACAGTTTCATGACATATGTCAGGAATGCGCCCGTATGATGGCAATTTGCCCCGTACCATCAGAGCCAGTACAAAAGATGATACATGTGATAAAGTTGTTTGCATATTCATATCTGGGAGAAAAGTGGGAAGACATGAAACGTTTCATAATCGAGAACAAATCAATCTGGGAGATTAAAATAACTGCTGATTCACCATGGGATTATCGATTATTTACTGGCATATACAGAGCCATACTTTATCTAGGCCAAAAAAAATCATGGAAAGATTTGTCAAATGTTGCAAGTATCATATCAGAACTTCGAGATGATCAAAAGAAATTTGAAAAAAAGTATCTAGATGACATAAAGGAACCATACGGTGCAACCACTGCACTCCAGCTTTTCGCACTATACCATTTGGCAAAGGCAGTAGAGATGGTAAGCACATACATGGCAAACGGAACACCTTTAGACATTGAAGATCACCTAGAGCTGCACTTTAGAAATGCGCGAAGGTATGCTCAAGGAGCAGGTGCGGCAGAATTAGACCTAATTCTCATAGTAATGCATGCCGCACTCAAAAAGATGGTTCGTAATTCCATATGGATTGTATCAAAGAGGATAAACTCCAAGGTATCTAAATTTGTAGAGGGATTGACCAAATTAGACAAACCCGTCTTTGAGTTGTTATACCCTCAGAGATTAGCCATACTAGAAAAAGGCCTGCTTGATCCTGCTAGTAGAGCAATCGTAGTTAACCTGCCTACATCTAGTGGCAAGACTCTGATGGCAGAGTTTAGAATACTGCAAATGCTCAACACGTTTGGCAAGGAGGGTATTACAGTATATGTAGTGCCTACCAGAACGCTAGTAAACCAAGTAACAGCTAGACTGAGGCGGGATCTAGGCACACTAGGAGTGAAAATAGTAAAGATAAGTGGTGCTGTAGAGATAGATGCATTTGAAGAATCTGTCTTGGGTGAACAAAAGGCATTTGATGTTCTAGTCACCACGCCTGAAAAGCTGCAATTATTATTGCGTCACCCACAAAGAAATCTAACTAATTCTATCAAGCTAGCAATAATAGACGAAGCACACAATATTGAAAACAATACTCGAGGCTTGAATCTAGAGATGCTTATATCAACTATCAGCCGAGAGTGTCATGATGCACATCTACTGCTACTGACACCGTTCATACCAAATAGTAATGATATAGCCAAGTGGCTTGATCCACAAAACCCTAAATCCATTAGTCTAGAGTTAGACTGGAAGCCCAACGATTGCGTAGTAGGAATGTACTATGCAGAAGGGAATAAACAAAATATCACAACATTCTTTGAACCACTAATTACTAGTAATGAAACGATAAGTGTGGAAAAGAAAATAATTGTTGATCAGACTATATTTACTAAACCCATAAGCAATGTAAAGGACAAATTTTTACCTACCAAAAATTCTTTGAAAAAAAATGCCTTGTTTTCCATAAACGAGATAAAGGACACAAAATATGCCCTAACAGCATTGTTTGCAACACAGCTTGCTTCTAAAAATATGCTAGTCTTGGGAAGGACTATTACTGATACTTGGAAGATTGCAAAACTAATTCATGACAATATGAGAGATGAATTTGTCCCAAATGAAAAGGTTTTGCTAGTAAAAAAATTTGTCGAGTCAGAATTGGGATCAAACTTTCCACTGGTAAGACATCTAGAAAAAGGCATAGGTGTACATCATGCTGGACTACCTGATGATGTCAGGCAGTTAATGGAGTGGCTTATGGAGAGCAATTCAATTAGAATACTAGTTGCAACTACCACTATAGCACAGGGAGTAAACTTTCCAGTATCTGGCATACTAGTATCCACGTATCAACTCGGACGAGATATAATGTCCTCTAGAGACTTTTGGAATCTGTTAGGTAGAGCAGGGCGTATAGACCAACCATCTATTGGTATGGTTGGACTAGCTGTAACTAGCAAGAAAAAAGATAGGCTAAGCACTGTGCGATATGTAAAGCAAAAGACCGACGATCTAGCCTCTACTCTAATAGATATGGTGAATGGTGCTCTGGAAACATCTACAAAGTTAAACCTGTCTGTTCTTGCGCATAATCCGAATTGGTCTGCATTTATACAATATATTACACACATGAAAAACCAGGCAGATAGTCTGGAAAAATTTCTAGGTGAGGCTGAGCTTGTGTTGCAACGCACGTATGGGTATGGTTATCTTGACACTGACAAGCAGGGTATGGTTTTAGAGGCAGTACGTAACTATGCCAAACTACTAGATAATAATCCAGATACATCAATGCTTTCAGATATTACTGGATTTACGCCTGAAACTATTGAGGATACAATAACTGCTGTCAAGAGTGCTGGAATAAAACCTGAAGACTGGAGAGCTCCAATGCTCTTCTCTGATTCTGGAAAGATGGCCATACTAGTTGGAATGATGCGCAAAGATATCACGGAAGTTAAGGAAATTATGAATAAAGATATGGGAAAGACACCACTTACAGATGATATAATTGGAAAGATTATCTCAGATTGGGTAAGTGGTCAGGATATTGCAGATATGGCCATAAAATATTTTGGGGAAAGTGATGATTCCATAACTGACTGCGTGAGAACAATATACGGCAAAATCATAAACGGAGCAACGTGGGGAATGGCAGGTATACAAAAGATGTCAGAGTCCGGATTACAAGATGATATTACTGATGATGAGAAAAGAAGGATTGCAATCATACCAGCAATGATATACTATGGTGTAAATACAGAAGAATCAGTACTGATGCGCATGAATAGCGTCCCCCGGGGAATAGCCGGGAAGCTAGGCCGCACTTACAAGGCAAATAATGACATATACTCTAATACAGTAGATGTTTTAGATTGGTTGGATAATCTACACGATGAGGGTTGGAATCCTTCTACAGATGGTAATATGACAGGTGCTGATTACAAACGCGTCTGGAGACAGTTATCAGGTATGCAACAGTCCAGTCAAACCAAGTGATTCTTGTAATTACATTGATATCATCATTGATGTCATTATTGATATAATATCTTCAACAATTTTGTGGTATTTTTCTGTGAGTCGTGATGGTATAATCTTGATAAATTGAGAGGACATAAATAATTATCTTCAGATGTGAGAATATCATTTAATGTTGGTAAATCAATGTCAACCATTCAAATGTTCCAACTCCAACAGTTCTAATGCATCATCTGCATTTCGCCACATCTCATACCTTGAACCGTCAAACCTGAATCTGTACCGCTTTTCGGGTATCATTGCATTCAAGTCTACTGCGAATCCCTTTTGAGTAAACTCTATTACATTTTCAGGAACAGCTGTTAAATCCTCATTCAAATATGGAGAAATGGTTTCAAGTATCTCTATTATTTTATTTCTCAAAGCATTGTTGAATGGTTGTATATTGTCATCTATCGGTCTTGTCAAGCGTTGCATCTGCGAATCGAGTATATGTTCATACGAGTACCAGTTTTTGTTATTCATATCGTACGCCTCCTAGGTTTCATTTTATATTTTACTGAAAAACCTACAATCTGATTATATGTGACATGCATTCGCAGTTCTGACAGTGATTGGTAAATCCCAAGATCATCACCATTGTCAATCTTGGATTTTAAACCAGCAATACAATCAAGTAGTTTGGCAGCTTCATCTTCCACAGAACTGCGTTCAATGTTATGCTCATACACCATACCATAATACTGTAAAAGTGAGCTTTCCATAATCTCACCTATCAGCACACCCATCTTTGAATTATTTGCAAGAGCTATTGTTATAATGTCTGCTGACTGCTGTGTGGCAGCACGGACGTTACCTATTTCAAGGGATTTCTTAAGAATCTCAAACTGTCCCAAAATCATCTTTTTTGTATTATCATCCATACCATATCATTTCATATACTGGTATATTACCTGCCATATTACTTGGATTTTCCATAAATTCAAGGCTTTTAGTAAATTAGCATCCGTAGTACCAAAACGATCAGTTACCCCATATGTCAAAAGCAGTTTAGTACTAGATAATCCGGCTCATCTCAATGACATAATCATGAGACAGTATCAGATTAACAAAAGCCTCGAATTTATGGAACCCCCCACTCAAGAATTATAAAACAAGACAAACCAAACGGAATCAAGAACTCAGTCAACGCCAGATTCATCATTGGGAGTGTGGCTCCCTCTGATCTTTTGTTTTCTTCTTTGTTAATCTCGCCGTTTGTTTTAATATAGGTATATTGTTCACCCTATATAAATATAGGTAGAATGTAAATGTACCAACATAATAGGTAGATTCATAAGAATGAGTATTGAAATACCCACATGGCAAGAATGAACAGTAGCCAGTCCAAAGTTGCAGCGGCAAGGCCAGAAAGCATATCCATGCGTACAACGATTCCTACATTTTTGGCAAAGAAGATGAATCTGGATATTGGGGACACGTTGAATTGGGATCTGGACAAGATCGACGGCGAGTGGGTCATGACTATCAGGAAGGCTAAAAACGCATCAATGTGAAAAGGATGGCAATTGGCCCAAATCTCAGAAATGCTCAACGGTGAGAGTATTAATGCGACAGTAAACACGCTGTATGACATAAAACGGTACGGCTGATTACCTGCAATTCAGCAGAGACACTGCTAGAATTTCCTGCCCTGTTGGTAAACTGTATGGTCACGTCCACACAGTATTGAGACCAACGCGGATACGACACACAAGAAAACATTAGATTAGAATTTCCCGAACACTTCAAGTTACCTGTTAGTCACAAGATCCGTTGATCTTCCACAAGTTTGTTTCCAATTATCATGTGAGTGTATTTGGACATATAGCTTCGAATTTTCAGCAATAATGGCATTAATTTTTGATAATGTTGTCAGGCCATTTGATCGGGGTTAAGATGTGAAACAATTTTTGCTTTCTCTTCATCAGTTAGGCTGTTAAAATAATTTATTGCATCATGTATTTCAGGTAAATCAAATAAATTCATCTCTCCAAGCCCAGGTTTATTTTGGAAAGAATGATATCTAATTTGAAGTTGAAATCATTAAAAGATACATCAGGATACATTTGTCCAGTACGACGTAAAATTTTTGTTCTTGTTTTATCGCTAAGCCAAAAACTGTATTGTTTGTTGTAATCTTTTATTCTCATACTAGTTTTTCACCTTT
>JAPOPJ010000028.1 GCA_026712925.1 Nitrososphaerota archaeon | reverse complement strand
GGGTCCAACTCATGATAACACAATTGTTCAGAAAATCAACAGATGGCTCAAAGTATATGTGTGAGTATGTGTTTGATTAAATATGATATACAAAGATCGTAGAGATTTTGTTGAATCAAACATTCTTCCTATAAACTGCAATACTTCAGGAGTAGATAAGGCAGAGGTAATAAAAATGTTTGATAAAATAGAATCTGTTTATACAAAATCTGAAAATATGGATCAGTTGATACAATTCAAACTATACAGCAGTTTTCAAAAACACCAACAGACTTCCTTCAAAAACTTACTCATGTGGGTTAATGCTATGAATAAGATAAAAGTATCTGAGTTAAATGATAGTGAGATAGATATCATGTATATGATCTATTATCTTATTGTTGCCGAAAACCCATACCTGTTTGTAGTTGATCATATTTGTTGCATAATAGTTACGGCAGGTGCTAAGCATCCTTTTGATCCAAAGAACGTCAGTAGTTGTATGGGAATTTCAAAAGAATCATTAGGGAAAAAACGCAATTTTCTTAAAAGTGTGGGCTTGACACAGCTAGCTGATAATTTTGATAATAAGATCCGAAATGCCGCAGCACATCAATCATTTGAGATAAGAGCTGATGGGTTATACATACACGAGTTAGGTAAAGTGATCAACCCCGATTTAGAATATGCAAAATTACGTAATGTGTCTGTGGTAGGTTACGAGGCAATTCGACATTATTATGATTTATATCATGGACCACTATCTTGCTTTCCAGACTCTGTTTTTACTACGCAGGATGGTATAGAGAGAATAGTAAGAGCAGTGGAGGTGATGAGGAATACAAATCCTGACCAATGGAAATCTATGGCAGATAAAGTCATATCAGAATTAAACAACAAAACATCATAAATATACTATTCACCGTGAATGTTTTTTTGCAAATTTGCTGGTTTTGTTAATTAGACTATTTCACCTCGATGCTGTATATGATTATGTCATTGGGATGATATAATTTGCTCAGTATATACAGGACTAATTTTGGCATGTTAATATGGTGAATCTTGGTTTTACTGGGTATGTTGAGAATTTAGCAACACCTACTGAATTTGCAAAAGAAGCATCTTTGAGTTATTTTTTAGAAATATCATCTATAACCATTCCTGCAACCAACCCAATTAATGCGCCTAGGGCCAAACTTTCTACCCAAGAGTACTTTGGATCTGATGAGAGGTGGTCTTTTACTTGTTTTAGCTTTTCATATTCTGCCTTTGGAACCCTCAAGTTTACATAACGTGGATCAGAGCTAGGCATGTCTAGTATTCACAAAATTTCTTAATAAATGTTGCATTTTGTACATCTAAATGCACATAATTTTGTACGTAAATTTGTACGTATGATTAATATGTGCCAGATGTGGTGCATTTTTATGGATAAACCTAATTCCATAGAGAATTTGCTTAATACACTAACGTTGATTTGCACAATTTTAGATCTTGCAAAACAAAATCCAGCGATACTATT
>JAPOPJ010000256.1 GCA_026712925.1 Nitrososphaerota archaeon | reverse complement strand
GACATATACATGAAAATGCGGTCTTTTGTTGATCCGACTGGCAAGCACCATGTAATGATATTAAACAAAACCAAGTTAATATTTTCATATCTAGGGAGTCATACAATATGCGATCTATTAGATGTGTATGATTGCTGATATGTCTGCATGACTGTATTACACATGATCTCTACACTCTGCGTACAGATGTGTTATGGCATATACTATATCTTGGAGTCATTGCATCTTTATACACTATTGGAGCATGGCTAATATTATCAAAATGCAGATTACGACTGTAAATGAATGTCAAAAGTGCTGGAAGTGAGAATGTTGAAAAGTAAAAAAGAAAAATCTGAGAGGCTGGAGAGCACAATATACCCTGGTGACTGTCTGGATTTTCTGGAAAAAATACCTGATGAAAGCATAAAACTGATAGTGACCTCACCGCCATATAATATTGGCAAGGAATATGAAAAAAAGAGGCAACTGCAAGAATATCTAAAGATACAAGATCGTGTAATTTCTGAATGTGTAAAGAAACTCAAACCCGATGGTTCTATTTGCTGGCAGGTGGGAAACTTTGTCCAAAACGGTGCAATCACTCCATTGGATATAGTACTATATCCAATGTTTACCAAGCATGGCCTACATCTCAGGAACCGTATCGCCTGGACATTTGGTCATGGCCTGCATTGCTCAAAGAGACTGTCTGGAAGATATGAGGTAATCTTGTGGTTTACAAAATCAGACAAGTACACATTCAATCTTGATCCGATACGCGTACCACAAAAATATCCCAACAAAACATACTATTTTGGAAGCAGAAAGGGCCAACTTTCATGCAATCCGCTTGGAAAAAATCCCAGTGATGTGTGGGATATTCCAAATGTCAAGTACAAGCATATTGAAAAGACAGAACATCCTGCACAGTTTCCCGTAGCATTAGTTGAGAGGCTGGTGTTATCCCTTACAAACAAGGGTGATACAGTGTTTGATCCCTACATGGGCTCTGGAACAACTGCCATTGCAGCTCTAATGCACGGTAGGAATAGCTTGGGCTCTGAAAAGGAGCCAAAGTATATTGATATCATGTGCGAAAGACTGAACCTGCTTTGCCAAAACAAGTTGAGGACTAGGCCCATGAACAAGCCCATCGCCAAGCCATCTGATTTATCATAATGAGATACTAGTATGATGTCACTGTAGATGCGATGCTATTATGGATGCGATGCTATATGGTTATTCCGCAAACTTGACGTTTTTTCTAATTTTAGTTCTTGACCTTGATATGTCCGTATATAATGACAAACATGAGGCGTTTTGGATTATTTAACATCTTCAAATGGACTTTAGTGTATCACAGTATGTGGTCACTCTTACCGTATTTGGCGTTATGGATATGATGATATACCTTGACATCTTTTATCTATCCAAGCATCGAGTTTGGTGGAGTTAGAGTCGTTTTGTAAATGGAACAGTGGTTGTTAATGAGACTGTTTGACTTTCAAAGATTTTGGCAGTTTCTGATCCCTTGGTAACCATCTCAATTGTTGCTCTCAGATAAAGCTCCCAAATCCAACACCACAAAGCAGAATCTGGATCAATTCGTTCCACATTTAGTTTGAGAGTATCTTTTGCTTCATGATGGTTGATTACTTTGCCATGTGATTTGTAAGTATGTCCATCAGATAACCATGTAGCAACATTTTCTGCATGCTTGGGATCATTTTTTAACATGTATTTTGAAAGCCAAGTTTTTGCAAAACATTTTGCGTCTTCAATGGCAGATGTGCAAATTGAAATTATTTCAGGTCTAATGTTTTGTAGCATTGTTAGATACATACTAGGTGGATCACCTTTTTTGATTTTTTCCCTGACCATCTCCAAACCCTCAATAAAGGAACGTGCAGGTATTGGCGGTTGTCCTGGCAGAGAGATTTGAGGATCAATTGGTCCTAATTCAGCTAAATACCCCATCATAATTTTATCGGAACCTAAACACATCATTGTAGCTGCGCTTTTTGCAAAATTAGGCAACTATGATAGTAAAACTTTCGGTGAATCTTTCCCTACACATAGAAAGAATTTTTTCTGCTGTATTTCCGTTACCTCCTGATGAATTTAGGATCAAAAATCCTTTTTTTGAATCCTTTGTAGAGCGTAACAGATCTTCAAATTGAATCACATCACGATTGTTGATTGGTGCAAATGGATGTTCAGGATTCTCAAAATAGCATATTATCTTACCACCTAATTTGTTCTCTATTGATGTAATCAGGTTTTTACGCTTGCTGTGCTTGTTCTCATTTAGGATGTTTGTAAATATTGGATCTGATGTTGCATCATTCATGTGTTGGACTCATACTCATATCTTAGGTATATTGGTTTTTTCTTCACTGCCAAAATGTCTAATATTTTTTTGCATTCCTCAAAATCCTTGATGTCATCTCTTCCTTGTTTGACAGCCTCAGCTACAAAGGACTCTAGTGATTGCATGTCATACATTACATCATCTGGAATAAATAATTTTC
>JAPOPJ010000266.1 GCA_026712925.1 Nitrososphaerota archaeon | reverse complement strand
GTTTGTGAAGGCAATTTTGGTACAAATATCTGTAGAGATAGTTATGGGAGTAGTTTTATTTCCACTACTTCTTGCAAGATTCTTTGACCCTGGAGTAATAGGGGTTATGCTTGGTGTATTTGGTGTAATACACATAATATGTGGGATGCAAAACAATTCACTCTACAATACTTTGCATAAATAATTCTGAGAAATTTCTTAGCATTTTGTATTTTTACAGGATTCCTGTAAGGGGAATGACCAGAATACACACGATGTAGAACTACACGTCATACACCATACTAGGGTATAATCAAGAGAGATATACCAATTTTATGTCATGTATTATGTCATGTATTATGTCAGGGCATTCTAGCAGATATTATGACAGGTATTATGGCGGAGTATTGTGGAGGGGCATTATAGAAAGATATTGTGCCACTGCATGGATTTTTTTAGAAAATACGTCATAAACAAGTAAATGATTTTCAGATAGTGAGGCCGAATCACTTCTTTGTTAAATTTCAGATGAGATATGTTGCTATATTTTGATAAATTATTTGCTTGAAAACTGTAAAGTGTGCGGTTTTGGCAATATAGTGTAAAAAACTCGTTTGAGTGAAAAAGCTAGGCTCAAATGCATCGTTTCTAGAATATTGTGACATTATAGAAACGATGCACTTTTCATCCTTTTTACTGGTTTAAAAGAACTATAACTGAGACGTATTGTCCAGTTCAATGGCACCATAACATTGATGCCATAACACTGATACCATGACATCATTAGTATAAAAGGCAATCAAAATCAATATGCCTTACTGTTTTAGATACGTACACTTCATTTCATTACAAGCAACATGGAATGATACATGGAATGATACATGGAATGATACATGGAATGATACAAAAACACCAAAATCTCTCAAATATTCCAGAAAAGAAAAATCATAGTACACCATAATATCAATAGTGACTGGAAAGTATAGAACTGACAAGACGTGGGAGGACCCAAGGCGTAGTAGGCGTACACCACCACTGTGGATGGCAATCAACAGGTATCACAACTGTTGCTGGTGCGGAAAACCCAAGGAATTATGGAAAAAGGGTATGCGAAAGTATTGTTGTAAAAAGCACACTGATTGGTGGTTTGAAAATATTTGCCCCATGTGGTCTCAGGTTAGAATACGAATAATTAAACGTGATTCTGCAAAGTGTGCTGAATGTGGAAAACGTGGCATGCAAGGTAATAGCAGCTTGAATCCGTACCTGTTATTGCATGTGGATCATATAATACCGCATGCCGCAGGAGGAGATTTTTGGGATGAGAAAAATCTTCAAGTGTTATGTGCCCAATGTCACAAGAAAAAGACATTACGTGATATCAAGATAATACAAGCTGCCAAAATGTCAAATAATATATTCCCGTTAGATTTGTGGGTTGGGGAATGTGAAGATTTGTAAAGAAATATTTTAGTAATTACCAAAAATCATAACACCAACATAAATGATCAGATCTTCTATTTTGTCAAATTTAAAAAGATTTAGTCATGCCTGCTTGCATGTTTGTTAGTATTGGCGAACAAAATAAAATATATCCAACTTAATGAATTTAGCAGTGAGAAATGATCCAAACTATAAATGTGATCTAGAGGAAATCAACTGCAACAAGAAGAGTATGATTCAATTATGCAGTTGTAATAACCAAGTTGGCAATCATACCAAAAACAGGATACTAATTTCAACTCAGATAACTGTCTAATTCATTTTAGGTGTTTGTTCATATCTCATAGTTTACGCATGATTGGAGAAGAATGGGTGCTGATTTTGCGTTTATAGAAGCATATGTGTGAACAGTTACGATTATTTTTTGGACAATTAGTGCCAAATTGAGCAATAAATTCCAATATTAGAAATGATTAAAAATGGCAGCAGTGTGTGATTACCATGGCACATAACCCGGATGCATTCACATTCATAGATTTATTTGCAGGCATAGGGGGCATGCGGCTGGCCTTTGAGAAGTCAGGCGGAAAATGCATCTACACTTCAGAATTAAACGAGTTTTCCGCAAAGACATACGAGGTCAATTTTGGAGACCAACCAGAAGGCGACATTACAAAAATTGATGCCACAAAGATACCAGACCACAATGTTCTAGTTGCTGGATTTCCATGTCAACCATTCTCAATAGCAGGTGTCTCCAAAAAACGTAGCTTGAACATGCCAGACGGGTTTGATGATAAGATTCAAGGAACACTCTTTTTTGATGTCGCAAAAATTATCAAGAAAAAAAAACCTGCGGCATTCCTGCTTGAAAACGTAAAAAATCTAAAATCACAT
>JAPOPJ010000108.1 GCA_026712925.1 Nitrososphaerota archaeon | reverse complement strand
TTAATTCCTCGTTTCTAAGCATTCCGATTTACTAAAATATTAACGTCTATATAAAGATTATAAAAAAATATTATTGCAGGCCACCTAAGTTATCCAGGGCATGCCATGCCAGATTAACATTCAGTTCCGTCAAGGTAGTTGTATCTATGTGATTCAGTACCGTCAGGGTTGTAAGAAATATGACATGCGTATTTACCATTATCATCATATAATGTTTCAGATTCCATTGAACCATCAGGGTAATACCTAACAATATATTCTAAAAGGCCGTTCTCATCAAACATGTAGCTTGTCATTGAACCATCAGGGTAATTTGTAATCTTAGATTTTTTTACACCGTTGCCATAATACTCATACAAACTCTGTGTTTTCATTGAACCATCAGGATAGTAGTCAGTCCAAGATATCATATTTCTGTTCTCATCATACAACATTTGCTGTTCTATTGAACCATTGGGATAGTACCTTGTCTCAGATTTCTCATTGCCGTTATAGTAATGTTTTTTCTCAAATTCTATTGATCCATCAATACGATACTTAGTCCAAGATTCCGTTTTACCATTATCATAAGACATTCTTTTTGTTTTTACTGTTCCATCAGAATAGTAAGTATAAGACACTTTGACAGGTTCTGGGTCAATCGGTTCAGGATCAGTGATAGGTTCAGTGTCGGCCACACATTCATTCCCACTCAAAGAATATCCAGCAGGGCAAATTACACTAAGACACACACCCTCAACTAATACCCTGCCATCAAAACAACCAACTTCCATATTTGAAAGTCTAGTATCTAAATCTGCTAACTGCTGATCTCTCTGTTCACCTGCAGAGGTTAACTCGGTAATTTCTGCCTGCAAGCCGTCTAGTATAGACTGCAAAGAATCGGTTATTTCCTCTTGTGCAATTACCGGACTTGCCACTAATACAACAAACACGGCCAAGATTCCAGCAATTATCACAGGCTTCATAATTCTATCAAGACACACTAGTAAAAATAGGTATCAATTATCAGGGTCAACTTCATAGGTTGAACCATCTTCTCTATATTCGGTGATCTTGAAGATATTACCATCATCATCGTATTCTGTGACTCTGTAGATTGAACCATCAGTCCTGTAGAATGTTGATTTTATTTTTTCACCGTCTTCGTATTCATGTGAGGCATGGATATTCCCATCATCATCATAATATGTGAACTGTAACATATTGTCATCAGCATCATATTTTATTATCTGAGAAATGTTACCATTTGACCAATAGGCACGATCCTCATACTCCAACAAATCACAGTTAGCATTACGCCAAGTCGTTTTTGTTATCCTGCCAGATTCATCTTGTTCTGTCACGCCGTCAGTTGAGCACTCTTGGACAGGCTCTGGCATACAATATGACATATTTTTACGGTTATAATCCGATACTCTATCAGGCGGACAATGTGGGTTGAAAGATGTAACCCTGTCGTAATGACGATGGTTGCCAGTATAATAGATACTCATCACATCACCATTGCTGTCATACAGTGTGTAATGGTTCTTGCGGGTATAATCTTCCCACATCCACACACTGCCATCTTCATGTAGCCACGTTGTTTTGTTTGTTTTATGATCTGATCCTATCTCACTTATGTATTGTATCCAATCAGTACTTACAGAATACCCGTTATCATCGGTATTCATCATAACCCTATCGTGATTGTAATTACTACTATAGGGAAAAATCCATTTATAACCGGTTTTTAGCATAGACCCATCGGGATTTACTTCTGTTATCGAGTTTACAACCCATGTACCTGATGATGTCGAAGTAATTTGCCCATTGGTATACTCTTTTCTTATCGAGGTGCTATCTTTCACGCCATATGTAGTAGATGTTAACATGTTGCCAGATTTGTCATATGTTGTGTTAATCAGGTGCCGCCTAGTTTGTTCTGTCCCTATTTTTTGCTCACCATTATCCCAATATTCTGTACGTATCAACGTGAACCCATTATTACCATACCATGTTTCCTTTATTGGATTGCTACCGTAATCATAGTCTGGGAATGTGATTGTATCAAGTAAGTGACTGATGTGACCATCATAATAACCAGTCCTCTCAAACCAATCATAGTCCATGTGTCTGCCGGCATAACACAGGTACAATCTGCCAAATGGTTCAATACAATCGATCTTTTTGTTGTATTCTATCACATTTTTACCGGAGTCGACTGTATTTATCGTTTTCTTCAGTTTCCCATCCTTGTAGTATTTGTATTCTACTACCTCTCTTATACCCAAGGGATCAAATTTAGACGCATCCACAAGTTTTCCATTTTCGTAGTATTTGTACTCTCTTACCGCTTCGTTAGAGCTTATCATTTTCTTCAGTTTCCCATCCTTGTAGTATTTGTACTCAACAAGATTTGCAGGACCATCAGGGTCTAGAAATTTTTTCCATATGGGAAATCCATCACTGTTGAATTTTATGGTCTTGGATTTCCACACCACATCATTATACTGTGTGTAAGCACTATATTTCAGCAGTGTGCCATCGTCACGATATTCTATTGTACCTGATCTTCTAAAATCATTACCTACCTCGTCACTCTGCACGTAATATGCCTCAATCTTTACACTGCCGTCTTTGCGGTATTCTGTAACTAGCTTATAACTCTGATTATTTTCCTCATAGTATTCTATTGTTTCTTTCAGTGTGCCATCGTCACGATACACGGACTCTATCTCTGCATAGGACTCATTCAAACCTACTGCAAATATCAAAACAAAAACGACCACAAGTGCGGGAAATAATACAAGTCTCAATGTAGCATCTAACTCCAGTTAGCCTATAAACCTGCCGTTGAGTCAAAAAAAGTGCTATTGGCCCGGGCCGTTTTACTGCAAGGCAGGCAAGGCCGATCCTTGACCTTGTGCAATGTGTTCTTGAATTGTTAACGGTCTGTTAACATGGGTTGAGTTTGGATCTGTGTTTCTGTCTGTGGTGTCTGATCAACCTGTGTCTGTGGCCTTGGCCGTGTCTGTGTGAGCATCTGCCTTGCTAATTCGGCTCTTGAGATATGTGCATCATCTGCCTGCTCGGTTATAATGCGGTATTCATCTGCAGTTAGTCCTACTGTCAATCTCTTGGTTTTGGGTATGCGTTTAGCAGTCATGCGTTTTAGTTCTGCTAACTCCCAATTTGCCTTTGCTAGTTCTTGCTCTAAGAATTGTGCTTTGTGACCGTTTGCCAGTGTTGATCCTACAATATCGGTAAGACTCTTGCCTGTGCTTTTTGCCTCGTTTGATAGTTCTGTGTGGAGTGTTGGATCGATTCTAATCCCTACTGTGATTTTTGCCATGCTGATTCATACTAAGATAAAGGGTCAATCGTTGAAAAAAACAAAGTTGACTGATTTGTCAAATCGTTAGCGGTCTGTTAACGTTAACATGTTGCTAGCGTTAGCATGTCGTTTACACTATTGGCACGAATTGGAACCTGCAAGCAAGCCTGCAGCATAAGCCGTTTGCCAGACGGATTGAAAGTGTTTGTCTAGTGTAGTGTTGATAGATTGTAGTGTGGAGTCTATCCGATACAAGGCCGTATAGGTCGGGTCTGGGGCTTCTGTGATTGTGAAATATGAATAATGACCTTGGCCATCATTTACAGAAATGAAATACTTACCCTCACCGTTTTCTTTCCATATTTTTAGGTGTGATATGTCGATTGTGTGTATATGCTCTTGATTTGATTCAATATCTCGATATTCTGCGACTTGAACAAATGAACGTTCTAAACCGTCAATGTGGCCAAGATAGATATTTACACCATCTCGGCTTGTTTCAAACGTGACTGTGATATTTTGATCAGAACGGTAATTTGTCCTGTCAAGTGTGGCCTCGACTAGTGCATGTGCATCATTGCCAGCAGGCAAGGCCAAGGCCAGACTCATAAACAAAACTGCCAGCATGGGCAGTGTTACATAAAGTTGCATATTGTTGCTTGAGAAATTTCTATTTAACCTTTAACTTCTAAAATGTTTGAAAATTTTAAAATGTAAAGGAATTTGTTTGTGTTCGTGTTTAAAAATAGAAAAATACAAAGAAAAAGAAAAACTTTTGTGTTCTGTTTGTGTCATGGTGAGCCTAGCCAAGAAAAACACTCTTCATCTCCTACGGCAATTCCATAACGTGAAC
>JAPOPJ010000284.1 GCA_026712925.1 Nitrososphaerota archaeon | reverse complement strand
TAAAGATCAGTCAATCTATAGTTTTCGACATGCTAATCCAGAGGGAATTGATGATTTTAAAAACCATCATCCTACGACACATGATGAATCGCTTGTAGAGTGTGGAAGGTGTCCGATTTGCGTTGTAGAGATTGCAGATCATTTGATTCGTAATAACTACCCTTCTAGTACATCATCTCGTTTACAGGCATCACCTAACAATGAAAATGGTAAAATCCACATCGTTCAATGGAAAAATTCAAGTGAAGAAGTAAAAGGAGTAGCCAAATATGTTATTCATCTTGTCAATGATAAAGAATATGCACCTGAAGATATATTGATAATAACACCTCGCAGTAAAATTGCACACAAAATACAGGATGAAATCAAAAATATCCCTGTACATAGTTTTTATTATAAAAAAGCATTGGAAAAACCACTTGCACAATGCGCTTTTACCTTACTAGCAATATTAAATAATAAAGAAGACAGAGTTGCACTTCGATGGTGGCTAGGCAAGGACAGTACATCAGGTCGTAGATGTGCCTACCAAAAGCTACGAGAATACTGTGAAAAGGAGAACAGATCTCCACGCGATGTACTCGAGGCAATAAGTCAGAAAAAACTAGATCTGCCAGGTACCAATTCCCTGCTGAAACCATTTAAAGAGTTGAACAAGATTATTACACGAATATCTATTATGAACATGCACGATTTGATTGATGAATTATTGCCAAATGACAATGATGATTGTAAGGATTTAAGAGAGATCGCAGAGCGCGCTCTTGAGAACGCTGAAAATATTCACGAATTGTACGGCAATATCATGAATAGTTTTATTCGACCAGAAGTGCCAAATAGTGGTCATGTGCGAATAATGAGCCCACAAAGTGCCAAAGGACAAACCAGTAAAGTAGTAATTGTAACGAGTTGTATTGAAGGACTGCTCCCATTTATCGATTCTACAAAACCTCTTGGACATCCAAATAACAATATTGATGAACAGCGTAGAATATTCTATGTTGCAATTACCCGATGTACAAAAGTTCTTATGCTTTCCTCTTTCATTCGTATCGGCACGCGTTATGCTCGTGATGCAAACATTAGAGCTAATGCAGAGACTAAATTTTCCAGTAAAACAATTGCAAGTCAATTCCTCTCCGAGCTTGGTCCATCTGCACCTCCTGCTCAAACAGGATCAGAATGGCAGGATACAAACTACAAAACATCTGAATCATGATTTAGCTAAATTAAGGATGATTGAAAACAGTATGGCAGGATAAAGTAGCATGCCTGTATAATAGAGTTGTACGACGGTACAAAATACAGCATGACGACTAAACATTGTTGCAGGCGTAGTCTTTGGGTTTAGACAGACCACAGTCTCGCGCTCCATATCTAACATTGAACTCATGATATAGCAATGTGTGCCAATATCTGCCAAAATACACGATAATCTGTAGACTAGTAAACCAATAGATATTGTGATTGGCAGAATAATTAGCCTAGCTGAAGAGGTGTTTTGGTGGTTATAAATCAGATGTGAAAATTAATTTTGGAATGCTTCTCTGATGTATGATTACGATCGTTCCCACTCTAGCAAGGTCTTTACCACCAGTGTATGTAAGAAGACTAGATGAAATTTCATATTACCAGATCCACACAGATTTTCAAAATCCAAACACTCTATAGTCGTAAATATTTGCAAAAAACAAAAAATAATTTGCATCTAATATCAGACTAGTTCTTTTCAAAGTTAAAAGATAAATACGCAAAATTGGTTTTTAAGTCACACAATAGAAATTACTTTTTCTGTTTTATCTTGGCACGTTTTAGTATCTTTATATCATCTTTCTTGATGTCCTGTTTTTTATTAATGTAATCTAGGATTGATCTTGACTGGTTTATGTAATTGTACAGATTACGACTCTCCAAGGCCAATTGTTCAACATTAAATGCATTCTGAATTTTTGAGTCAGGCTTTCCAGAAATCAAAAATTCAGAGACATCTATTCCAGAATCATTAGGATAAAACTCTTCAATTTCACTCTTCTCCAATGTCTTAACATAACCGTATGACTTTTTGCTAAACAGCCTAGAGCGATTATCAGGATTCTTCCTCATTTTTTCTATCATTGTTTTGTTAAATATGGGACGCATGTGTTTATCACCCAAACTATCTATGCCAAAACCAAATCCCAATATATCTTTGGCAGGAATAACTGCGCTGTTTTTTATCCCTCTACCAATTCCAGGATTAATCAAATGAATAAAGCTTTTTTCTAAAAGTTCTTGCTTGTTTAGTTCTCTCATAAATGCCCTCAATGAATGCTGTAGTGTGATTGGATTTGACAGATGAGCATCAAAATAAAAAGTGTTTATGCCATTATCGGCATAGATTTTGATCAATTTATCAAAATAATAACGATAGTTTGGAACATATCCCATTATTGGTTTATTATTTAACTGATTAATTGTTTCAATGGAATCTTTTAGATATTTTTCAACTTTATGAAATTTTGAGTCATTTGGTGTGTGTATATTTTTATTTGTTTTTACTGTATCTGTTATTTTATCAATAAAATCAGATAGCATCGGTAGCGGGGTTATGTCAGAATAGATATATGCCAAGTCTGTCATGTATTCAATTTCTTTTTGTG
>JAPOPJ010000295.1 GCA_026712925.1 Nitrososphaerota archaeon | reverse complement strand
GATCCTACATTACCACTGAGGTCATTACGGTTTAAAATATCCGGATTTGTGACTGTAACTAGATGTACGCCCTCAATACCACCTACAGCTACATAATACACTCCTCCTATATTGAAGGGGGCCGTGTCTCTTGGATCTGCCACTTTATTGCTAAGTTGATCAAGAGCTATTCCGCGTTTAATGAAGCCTACCTCTGCAAAGGATTCCTGAATTGCTCCGCTATATGATAATACCAAAATTGCCGCAGCTAGCCCTATTATGCCAAAAATGGGGGGATCTAACTTTTCCTAACTGCATACTTGATGAAATGACACTTACTATTAAAAAGTACCTTGCCAATTTCAATAATTTTGTAGATTTGTAGCAAATTTTGTCACCGGGAATAGTAAATTATTCAAAAATGTACTTGATGAGTCAATCTAGATATGTATATCAAAATTAAATCTGGCACATGGATAGACTTGCACACTACAGGGTGCTTGAATTATGAGTGTATTATGTTACATTTTTGCCAGAACTTTGAACTTGTAGGATGATCGTGGGTCAAAAATTTACAAAATTACACACCACAGTTGAGTTAATATAAAGCCAACGAAAGGTAGTGATCAACATGAATAAGCGTTTTAGTATGCTCTTTACAGTTGCAGCAGTAGCTGTAATGGGCGCAACCTTATTCGGAAGCACATATACACAAACCCAGATTGCTGGACAATCCATTGACGCATCAAAACTAGATGTTGATGTCTTGGAAAAGATCCATCAGATGGGGGGTTTGCAGTTGGTAATGCCTGAAGCATTCGCAGAAACTGATTGTGGTGTGTTGGAGGCCAGCGGTAGAACCGTTCATGACTTCCAACTAACTGGTGAAAGTGTCGAACTTCCTATAATGGGGGGAAAGACATTCAACGCAATGACCTTTAGCGGTCAGGTCCCAGGACCTACACTGAGGGTTACGCAGGGTGACGTTGTAAAAATGACACTCACAATACCAGACTATGAAGTTACCGGTCACGGCAACGACATGCACGCATCTCAGATCTCATCTTCAGCATTTGAGTCTGTAAACCCTGGTGAGACAAGTCAGTACTGTTACATCGCTGAGGCAGCTGGCATCTTCAAATACCATTGTTCCGGTGTTAAACTAGTCGGCATGGATCAACACGTACTTTCCGGCATGTACGGAATTGCAATCGTTGATCCTGCAAATGGCTACAAGAAACTAGTGGTAGAGAAGACTAGCGGTAGCGGTGAATTGGATCGTAAATTCTATGATGCAGATGCATTAGAGTTCCAACTTCAGTACATTCAACTGTACTTGACACCTGACGGCAACTATGATGCAGGAGCAATGTTCAAGCATCAAAACACTGCCACAGTTGTCAATGGCATGCAATTTGGTTATGTACCAAACATGGCTCATAACCTTCTTGTAAATGGTGATGTGAACAGGAACATCTTTGTTGCACAACCATGGAATGGACTTGAGCTCAAACAGTACCAGTCCCAACTGTTGTTTGTTGAGACCGACCAGCACGTCAGACTCTTTATTGAGAACCAAGGCAACGAGCCGGTATTCTTCCACATTGTAGGAGAAATACTAGACAGAGTTGTCCAAGGTAACAGAGTCCAGTCTGCTGCAACCGAGACATGGTTGCTTGGTGGTTCACAGGGAATGATAGTTGACGTGGTGTTTGATGAACCAGGTGCATATGCAGCAGTCAATCATGACTATGCGGCATTGTATAGTGGCGCAGCTACGGTATTTGTAGCCGGTGATCCGTTTGGCTTGAACCCTGTTCTAGTCGATGGCGGAGTAATTGATGCACCAGTACCATCGTATGCATATGTAATGGGTAATCCAAGTGATGCTGTCCCACCAATGGGAATGAACAGTATTGAGCACCCTGCAATTAACATCCATGGTCTGTACACTGACGAAGTAGCTTCTGAATTACAGGAAGACGGCATGATTGCTTTATGGGAAGTAATTCCTGTAGTGGCAGAAATGTTGAGTTGATCTTTTAACTCTTTTTTTATTTTTTATGTGCGGCAAAGCACATTATGTGTGTAAATGGTAGTGTGACTATCTGTGCATTATCCCTTTACACACTTAGAAACACATACCATCTACATGTAATCTGGTATGGTGTGTGAAATGGGGAATGATCCTACCCAGACGTATCTGATATATTGCATGCCAGGTGGCAAATCAGACTTTGGCATGATGGTGTGACTTGGCGTTTTTTAAATACCTGCCCGGTAGATACTCACTTTTCATAGAATCCTAAATGTTTACACCTCAAAAATGACTCTTGGACTCTGACAAATCCAACCAAAATGAATCTGTCAAATATGTCAGAATGAATCTTGCAATAGAGTCATGGTGTTTCAAAATTATGGTGTGATGTAAACTTGTGACATGATACTGGTATGATACTGGTATGATACTGGTATGATACTGGTATGATACTGGTATGATACTAGCATGACTTGTGGTATAGTCCACAGCCTATCATGTATATTGATATGTAGCATAGCATGTACTAAATGGTTTTTACGCAAGTCACATCATAGTAATGTGCTACGTGAATGTACCTTGTTTGTCTTGTAGTTTATCTGCATGATTCGGCAGTCATGTGCGTGCCCTAGTCTGATACTGCTACAAATGATTATATTCTGTACTAGATGTGGAATGCTTGTGAGTTTTAGCGATTCGGTTTTGATATGTGATGAAGTGGATCCAATACTAAATAAAATTCTGCAAG
>JAPOPJ010000050.1 GCA_026712925.1 Nitrososphaerota archaeon | reverse complement strand
TGTCATGAGCATGATTGATTTTGTGGTTCTGTACCCTGTCTCAATATCCCATCTTTTCTTGTACTCTTCTGGAATTAACTTTTTGATATCTTGTACATCGCCGGACAATGATGTTGCAAAGACATGATAATTTTCATAGATGAGTTTTTCCTTTTCCTTTTTGTTTTTTTTCTTTACTGGTGCTTTTACAATTACCAGATTAAATGTAAATTTTGTAATTCCGTTGCTTATAGTATGTTTTGAAACAGCTTCTCGCTTACCAGCCGCATGTTCTATTATGGCCTGCTTTATTCTAGATATGAAGATGTCAATATTTGAAATTGTGGAATTTACACTAAAGTTTTCACATCTATAGAATGAATCACTTTTGTGGAGTCATTTTGTATATGTGCTGTGATTTGGTTTTTGGGCGTGTTGTCCTTGAGGTATAGTATCCCTTCATAGGATATGGCATGTCCACGCGTGTGTGATTCTACTACGACCATACCTCCATTACATCCAACCGAAACACCATCTCCATCATTGTTAGTTAGTGGCACAGTAACAATGTCAACACAATCGCCATTGGATTCTACCTTTCCATCAAAGTCGCCTGATATGGTAACATTTATGATATTGTCTGTGTGTGGTCGCATCTTTACAAGTACACTATCTGAATCATCTGAGAATCGTTGTATGTCAAATGATGACATATCGATATATGGATGAATCATATCTGCACGATCTACGGCCATAAAATAATATGCACTACCGGCAACTGCTGCTACACCTAAAAGGATTATCGTACCTAGTATGGCTGACATGGCCGGAATCGTGCGTTTTGCATTTTTTGGTCTAGATAGTATCTAGTTGTGAAATATGGTGTATTTGGTGCCATTTCCATGAATTTCATACAATTCTAGCAAATATTCAGTAGATGTGGATACCTTGACGATAATTACTTTGTGTATCTTTAATGGGCGTAACTTTTCAGTTATCGATACTATTTCTCATCACAGGGATTTATCTTTCACACAGAGCCTTAATGGGCCGCAACTTTTCAGTTGAAATAGGTATCAGGCTCACATAATTTTCTGCTTTTGCTAATCATAATCTCTAATCTTGACATATCACGGGTGATAAATTTAAACCATTTCTAGATTCCTTATCAAAATGAGCTTTGGTGTATAGTGTATGGTCACGCTTGCGGTGTTTGATATTACCAATACAATAAACTCCTTGAGGTATTTTTTGCCCACCCAAGCATCAAGTTTGGAGAAAAATACAAAATCATTTTATAATACGTGCACATTATTCATGCGTGTCAATTGATGTTATATCACTTATTGAGAATTTGAAAAAATCAACACTAATTGCAGAGTGTCCAAATTGTAGTGGTGAATTTAAAATGTCAAAGGCCATATTATTTGATGGTAGAGGCAAATTCCCTACAAAAGCAGAAGAGAAACGACAAGAAATGCTACAAGAACTCAAAGACAGGGCAGCTGACCTCCTCAAACGTAAAGAAAAGGCCACTATATCTTCTGAGCGAACAACAACGGCAGTAGGTATTGGCAAGACAATTGAAAAGATTCTCCCAGCTCATAGAAACTTTGATTTAATTCCATCAGATTGTAGATTCCTTGCTGAACCCATAGATATGATAGTCTTTGATGGAATTACCCAAAATAAGGTAAACAAGATCACATTTCTAGATGTAAAGACAGGTGCTGCGAGGCTAAATAATCACCAAAAGCAGATTCGTGATGCGATAAATGACCATAACGTGAAGTGGAGGCAGTACTAGTGTCGTTTCTCCAAGCATTTAATCAGTTTAAAATCATTCACTGCATGTGTCCTCACTGTGATAGTTTAGTCCGAGTCAGCGAATTACAACTACGCGCAAGTGAAAAAGCAGAAAAGACTTGGCTTGATTCATACATCTCTAAGGAAAAAAATATTCAGAAAAAGGAGGAAATTTTTGCTGAAAAGGAATCACAGCTAAGAGAAGAATCAAAAGAACGAGGGCGAAAAATGGTGCCAAAAATCATCAACAAGTCAATTGACAAGAATTTTCTAAAATTGCGGTATAATCCGTATGATGTAAAGGCAATACTACACCCAATTGACTTTGTGGCATTTCGTGGAATGGAGCAAGGCAATGTAACTGATGTCACACTGCTTTCAAGGAAATTATCTAGTCCGAAACTTGAAAAAATCCACAATGCAATAGCTGATGTAGTAAAGAAAAAATCCTATGACTGGAAAGTACTCAGAGTATCCCAAGATGGGCAGGTAAAATACGAGTAACTAGACTTGTGGTAAAATCATCCTTGTCACATCCTTATACCATATCATTATTTCGTATCAATATATCGTATCATTATATCATAATGTACTATTCACAAGAGTTTGTGCATAATTCTGTTTTCAGGCAGAAAAACATCCCTGTAAAGACAGCCTCAGGCAGGGTTACAACAGACTTTTCCCATCCATATCATAGACACAAATTCAAATGCATTACTCCATTATGTGCAAACCATTCTGATATGTGAATTATATCATAAAACTAGTCAGTATTTTGGCATGCTACATCATCTATACTATAGTGACATTTGTGTAGTGTTTGGTGAAACCATATCACCAGAAATTTGTAAATTTCATTGCTATAATTGATTCATGATAATTTGTGCCTAGATTGATAGTACAACTTTGCTGTGATAAAATGGCAAAAATTATGTATTTCATCATATGTATCTGTTCATGTGGTTTGAAATTTCTGATTTAGGAATAAATTTGATACATTTTGCAAATGTTCCTTGTTTTTCTAGGCACGACGTGAACACATATCATCACACTATACCATACTGTCACCACATTATCAAATCATTACATCTAAAAATCATGATTTATCGTGAAAAGTTGGTTAAATGGAGCTATACGTATTTACGTACTGCAATCAAACCCAGCTATACTTATTCAAGTTCTCTACTTAATGTGTAATGAAAAAAATAATTTCTCACACATTTCAAAAACTACCTGCAATTTCATGCAAACATGATGATATAGTTGAATCAGGCGGAGAAACAGTCTGCACTAAATGCGGTGTTGTACTTGATATGCTAACAGCAGAACCAGCACAGCAATCTACATCCACTACAAATCTTTTTGAGCGACATACAATTGGAGGCAAGAATATTTTTCCTAAAATCGGTACTAATTCTGAGCTAAGAAGGTACATGCGAGGCTCACATACAAACATTCACGATGAAAAGACAAAAAAAGAGATGGCAGTGCTATCAAAGTTTTCAAATTGTTGTGAGAGTTTAGGCTTGGTAGATGCGGCTTCAGAGTATGCATTTGCACTATTTAGTCGTGCTAGGAAATCATGGAATGCTAGGCAGTGGCCATATATGGCAGTGTGGGCATTATATCGTTCCTCACAAGCACATGCAATTCCAAATAGTGCAAAAGAGATATCTAGTGTTGTATGTGCAAAGTTTAACCGGTCTAGCATGCCTGATATTACTAAAATATTATACCAAGTAAATGATATCGATGTAGCACCTACTGCAAACTATTCAAAGTATAACTTTCGCCTTACATTCAAAGAAGCACTTGCAGGTAGGACGTTTCAAAGTGATGCCGCATATGCAGAAATTGAAGAAAATGCGTGGTATTTGTATAATAATGTCTATGTCAAGGGTACTCTAAAGATTAGGGCAAAAAAGGCCATAGCAGTTGCATTTGGAGTAAAGGATTGAAAGGAAAAACTAGTACTGAAATGGTGGTATTATCAAAGATCGAAAAGACACCATACTCCATATCAGTTATAGTAAAATCTGCTGTTGATTCAATTGTAAAGTCAATGTCAAATGGTGGTGACTATCCAGAATTAGTTCTTGCAAAGCTTGGCAAAAAACTATACCCCGTAGGGCATCTTGATACTTTGGAGGCTGCAAAAAAAGCAAAACTAAAGTCAGTTACATGTATGGTGCGAGATGTCATATCTATGGGTAATGTGGCAGAACTACACCTAGCATACAACAAGAGCCGTACCTATAACCCCATATCTCTAATTGGCTTTGTTGAAAAGATTGCAAAATCTGGCGCTGATTTATCCATGATACCTCGTGAATATAGGGCAATACACAAGCACCCTCTACAGGATGTAGTCAAGAAAAAGATAGACTCGTTTGTAAAAGAGATGGCTGGATGTCGTAATGACGTGCCATCTATTTTGCATATTATAGGACCACTCTCAAAGATAAAGGGTGTAGAACAGTCTGATGTCATTGATATAATAATAAAATATACGAAATTCAAAGACAGGTATATTCCGCCTGATAGGGTGGCATTAAAGAGTATATTGAGTCAGTTTACACCATCTGGTAATGTGTATTCTTCAAACAAGACATTTCCCAAAGATGAGGACTCTGGTAATGTTGAGAATGCTAGTTCTACAGAGAAATCTAGTCCATCAAAAAAACCTAGCAAAGTTCATGCAGAATCTAATGTTTTAGAATATACATGCAAGTGCAAGCAAAAACTCTACATTAATCTTAGTAGCGGTACGGTAAGGCAGATGGTTGATGGTGGTTCTAGCATTAATGCAGTTGATATGGGTGGTGAGACATTTTACTCAATCTCTCGCAAGGATGCAGAACATCTAGATGTAGATGTAGGTGTTGTAATTAACACATATAGAATTACTGGGAAAAGTGGAAATGCTGTAATTGCTACAAAGGCAAAGATTTCAAAGAAAAAACAAAATGAAATTATAAAGATATTGCAAGAATAATCCCCGTTATAACTAGTAATTATTTTGTAAATATAGCATGATGAATGATACGACTCGAAATGATACGATTTCTGACGATGTGGCTCCTGATGGCGTGACTCGAAATGATTCGACTCAAAATGATGTACCTCAAGATTCAACAAGCCCAGATAGTGTGGTTTTAGGTGATTTAGTTTATGATGATATGGTTGATGTTGATGTGACAAAGAATACCACACAAGGTGTGGCAACTCACAGTAAGATGCAAAAACAGACATTATGTGTGCCTGTTTGGGTGGTTTTAACAAGTGTGGTTGTTTTGTCTTTGTTTGCTGGGATTATGATTGGAATGATTAGTGGATATGATATCATTTCCTCAAATTCTGAGTATGGTGTAGGTGTTGTAGGTACAGGATATGGGAATGTAGGTGTGGGTAATATGGCTGGGCGTGATATATCTGGAAATGATACCCTTGGAAATGACACCATTGAAAATAATACACTCAGAAATGATAACCTCAGAAATGATACACTGGGGGATGATATACTAGGAAATAATGCCC
>JAPOPJ010000193.1 GCA_026712925.1 Nitrososphaerota archaeon | reverse complement strand
CATGAAACGAGTTGATATTTTTTATCTCTACTTTATTCCCGCCACTAATTGATACATTTGCATCAGCCCTCATTGCACCTTCTAGTTTTGGATCAGAGACATTCAAATTCTCAAGTAATCCTGATAGCATTCCAAGAAAGTCTCTTACCTGCCTTGGGTCCTCAAAGTCTGGCTCTGTTACAATCTCTACAAGTGGCGTACCTGCACGATTATAATCAACCAAAGTTATAACATTCTTTGAATCACCTTCATAAATCAGTCTGCCCGGGTCTTCTTCTAACTGTACCCGTGTAATTCTAATTTCTTTATCCCCTATTCTAATTGTACCATTTCCACCAATACACATATCTCCATAAACATTTAGCTGTGTAATTTGAAAATTCTTTGGCAAATCAGGATAGAAATAATTCTTTCTAAAAAATGCAATCTTTTTAGGAGTAGTGCAATTTAGTGCCATGGCTATGATGGTTGCCTTTTTTACAGCTTCTTGATTCAGTCTAGGAAGGCTCCCTGGAATCCCCATACATATAGGACAAATGTTAGAGTTTGGCTCACATCCACGATAATTTGCCATACATGAACAAAATAATTTACTTTGCAGACTAGTAAGCTGACAGTGAATCTCTAAACCAATCTTTGTCATTATATCCCCCTTGGTATATTTGCTGATTTTTCTAGTGCATGTGCTGCCTGCAATAACATCTTATCATTTGCCGAGTCTGCAAATAATTGTATCCCTATTGGCAGGCCATTTGAAAAGGCAAATGGCACTGATATTGCAGGCTTGCCTGTTAGGTTTGCAGTAACTGTATTGATATCTACTAGGAATAATGATACAGGGTCATCTATTTTCTCTCCAATCTTAAATGGTAATATTGGAACAGTTGGTGAAAGTAGTAAATCATACTTTTTAAATGCCTCATTAATCTCTCTAGTTAATTTACTCTTCACCTTGAGTGCCTTTAAGAAATATTTACCTGCATGGCCGGCTGATGGCACAAATCCACCTAAAATTATCCTCCGTGTTACTTCGGGCCCGAATCTATTTCTTGCCTTTCTCAGGTATGAATTAAACTCATACCCTTCTACTGGGAAATCATAACCATATCTCAGATTATCGTATCTAGCAAGATTACTGCCTGCCTCTGTTGCAGTAATGGTATAATATGCGGCAACTGAATATTTTACCATATCAAGTGACATTTCTTCACAATGTGCCCCCATATCTTCTAGCTTTGATATTGCATTTTTTGTAGCAGATAGAACTGATTTCTCTGTGCCATCTGCTATCATTTCTTTAATTATCCCAATCTTTTTTCCCTCAACCCCAGAGTCAATATCTTTGGTATAATCCACATCATTAGATATGGTAGTGTTATCATTGATATCAATACCCGATATGATATTTAGTATGAATGCCGCATCTTTTACAGTTCTAGTTATTGGGCCAATCTGTTCTATACTATTAGCATATGATATCAACCCATATCTACTGACTAGTCCGTATGTCGGCTTTAATCCTACAGTTGAGCAAAAACTAGCAGGATTTCTAACCGAACCACCTGTATCTGAACCCAAAGATGCTACACACTCAAAAGCACTCACAGATACTGCACTTCCTCCAGATGATCCTCCTGGGACATAGTCAGTATTCCACGGATTCCTACTAGTCCCAAACGCGCTAAATTCAGTAGTTATACCCATTGCAAATTCATCCATGTTTGTTTTTCCTACAAATATTGCATCTTGATTCCTTAATCTTGATGTTACAGTTGCATCATATGGTGCAGTAAAATGCTCTAGCATTTTTGAAGCGCATGTAGTCTTTATCCCCTTTATGCAGATGTTATCTTTAATTGATATGGGCATACCAAAACAAGCACCTACCTTTTCTCCTGCACGAATCTTTTTATCTATACCTCTTGCCGAACTGATGGCACCATTTTCTACATCATCATTTATAGTAATGAATGCATGTAGTTTCTCTTCTGTTTTGTGTATGTGGTGAATGGTTTCTGATATATAGTCCTCAACTGATATATTTCCATTTTGAACCTCCTGCACAAAT